>PMIH01000153.1 GCA_003158255.1 Rhodocyclaceae bacterium | reverse complement strand
GCCCGGCGCGGCATTCCCGCTGGTGAAGAAGCTGCTCGCGTTCAATGCCGACGGCCAGCATCGCGTCGAGGTCGTGATCCTCTCGCGCAACGATCCGGTGTCCGGCTTGCGCGTGTTCCGCTCCGCCGAGGCCGCAGGCCTTTCGGTCGAGCGCGGGGTGTTCACGCGCGGCCAGCCGCCCTATCACTACCTGAACCCGCTCGGCGCGCATCTGTTTCTGTCGGCGGACGAGGGCGACGTGCGCGCGGCGCTGGCGGCAGGATTCCCGTCGGCNNCACGAGCGTTCGCATGCACGTCGAGCGCTGCCGGCGGGGCCGTTCAAGCCGCTGCTGGAGGCCTTGCATCGCTTGCGGTCGGCGGGCCAATCGCTGCCGATGCGCATCCGCACGGCGCTGGTGACGGCGCGCAGCGCACCTGCGCACGAGCGCGCGGTGCGCACCTTGATGGATTGGCATATCGAAGTGGACGAGGCGATGTTTCTCGGCGGCCTGCCCAAGGGGCCGTTCCTCAAGGAATTCCAGCCCGACTTTTTCTTCGACGACCAGGCGGGGCACTGCGAATCGGCTGCCACGGCAGGGCCGACCGGGCAAGTCCTCTCGGGCGTCACCAACCGCTGATCGATGAGCGCCGGTCGACGAATCCGCGCTGTTGGGCAGAGGCGGTCAGTGGACGGCCAAAGAAGTGTCCTGACGGTACTGCACATCGGCCAGCAGGCGACCCATTTCTTTCTTGACCACGGCGTAGCATTCACACACTCTGGTTTCCAGTCCGGCCCGATCGAGTACGGCAATGTGGCCGCGACGGTAGCTGATAAAGCCGGCCCGCTGCAAATTCCCGGCGGCCTCCGTAATGCCTTCCCGGCGCACGCCGAGCATGCTGGCGACCAGTTCCTGCGTCATGATCAACTCGTTCGAAGGCAATCGATCGAGGGTCAGCAATAACCAGCGGCACAACTGCTGTTCCACCGAATGGTGCCGATTGCAGGCGGCGGTCTGAAACATCTGGGTGGCGAGCGCTTGCGTATAGCGGAGCAACAAACCCTGCATCAGACCGGCGCGATTGAATTCCTGCAACAGCTTGCGGCGTTCCAGCCGGTAAGCGTGTCCCGCCGTTTGCACCACGGCCGAGCTTGACGTCGTATCGCCGCCCATGAACAGCGAGATGCCAACCATGCCTTCATTGCCCACGCCCGCGGATTCGGCCGATGCGCCGGATGCCATCACGTAGTGCAGCGACACGATGGCGGTGGTGGGAAAATAGGCGTGCTGCAACTGTCCACCGGGTTCGTAGAGCATGTCGCCGAGCCGCATCGGCACCAGTTCCAGATGCGCGACCAGAGGCACGAATTCCTCCGTCGGCAGCGCCGCGAGAAGATGGTTCTGATTCGGACTATGGGGTGATGACATGGCGAAGCGTCGGGATCTTGCGTTCTACTTCCTTGCCGGAAGTTCGACGCCGATTCCGCGATAGCCGAGAAAGCGGCACGACTGGTTGAACATCGGTTCGCCGCTGACCTGATATCGCTGTTGCGAGCCATCGGCATTGACGCGGCTGAAGACGAAGTCCAGGAACGGCTGCCGGGCGGCGATGGTTGCCTGTAACGTTTCCCGCTCCGCTTCGTTCCAGCCAGCCGGCTGGCCCCCGCCGGCATTTCCCACCAAGGGGTCGACGCGGATGCCGAGCATTTCCAGCACCGGGCCGGAGACCTTGGTGAACTTCATGTTCTCGTCCTGCTCCCAGTACCAGTCGGAAGCCAGTTCGGTCAGGCTGCGATAGCGCGCTTCGCTTTCGCGCAGTTCGGCGGTCCGTTCCTGCACCGTCTGTTCCAGCACTTTGTTGTAATTATCGAGTTTCTTGTAGAGCAGCCGTACTTCCAGCATGTTGTGGATACGCGTCTTGACTTCGACCAGGTCGAACGGCTTGCTGATGAAATCCTTGGCCCCGGCTTGCAGCGCACGCAGCTTGTGGCCGGGTTGAGCAGTAATCACGAGGACCGGCAGGTAGGCGTCCGCATCATTTGTTTTGAGGCCCTCGATCACCTGGAATCCATCCATGCCGGGCATTTGCAGATCGAGCAGGATCAGGTCGTAGTGATTCTTGCGATGCAGCGCGCAGACC
Source organism: Rhodocyclaceae bacterium (assembly GCA_003158255.1). Lineage (GTDB taxonomy): Bacteria > Pseudomonadota > Gammaproteobacteria > Burkholderiales > Rhodocyclaceae > Fen-999. Next base: position 6,157 of record PMIH01000153.1, on the reverse strand, counting down.
TCCTGCGGGTTCATGGTCGAGGCAACGCAGGTGTAGCCGGCCTCACCCAGCAATTGCTCAAGCAAACTGACATTGGATTCCTGATCGTCAACGATCAGTATGCTGGCGTTGAGAATCTCGGTCGCAGTGAGCATCATGCCTGTTCCTTCCTGGCTGCGCGGGCCGCCGCCATTTTCGCAAAATCCAGTGCCACGTCCAGCGTATCCATGAACTCGTGAACCTTGATGGGCTTGGTCAGGTAGCGGAAGAAACCGGCCTCCAGACCCTTCTCGATATCGTGGGGCATTGCATTGGCACTGAGCGCAACGACCGGAATGTGCGCCGTCGTCGGGTCCTCAGCCAGGATTTTCAGCGCCCTGATACCGCTGATGCCAGGGAGATTGATGTCCATCAGGATCACATCCGGCAGCGAGGCGCGCGCAATCTCGATACCTCGGTTGCCATCCCGCGCACTGAGCAAACGGATATCGGGCCGCCGTGCGATCAGATCCTCGACCAGCATCAGATTGGCCGGGTTGTCCTCGACATAGAGCAGGGTTCGCAACTGTGCGTCAGCTTGAACTTGCGCCGGTGCCGCAGCCGTGGCGTCGGCTGCGTGGGCGGCGCCTTCTGGTGCGGCTGTAAGGTTCATTTCGATCCAGAACACACTGCCCTTGCCGACGGTGCTTTCCACACCGATGACACCGCCCATCCATTCGATCAGCCGCTTGCACACCACGAGGCCGATGCCGGTGCCTTCCTCGAAGTTCGCCTCTTGCCCGAGACGATTGAAGGGCTGGAAGAGCTGCGTCAGCTTTTCCGGCGTCAAGCCTTCGCCAGTGTCCTCGACACAAATGCGAATGCGTCCCGGGTCACTCGCGATGCAATCCACGACCACCGTTCCGCCCACCTTGTTGTACTTGATGGCGTTGGAAAGCAGGTTGATGAGAACCTGTTTCACCCGTGTCCGGTCGGCTTTGACAAAGTACGAGATTTCGAACCGGGGGAAGGCCACGCTGATGCCGCGTTTCTTTGCCTGCGGTTCTATCATGTCCTGGCATTCGTGCATCACTTCGGCCAGCGATATCGGCTCCAGCGACAAGGACAGCTTGCCGGACTCGATCAGCGCCAGATCGAGGATCTCGTTGATCAATTCCAGCAGATACCACCCCGCCTGGAGGATCTGATCGATGCTGCGCTTCTGGGAGGGCGTCGGTTGCGGCGTACCGGATTCGATGAGTTGGGCAAAACCGAGGATCGCACTGAGTGGCGTGCGCAGCTCGTGGCTNNTCGACCTGCTTGCGCACGGAATTGTCGGTGCCGATCAACAGGTAGCCGATGATTTCGTCGTAGTCGTCGCGCAACGCCGTGATCGAGACGATGGCCGGAAAGCGGCTGCCGTCCTTGCAGATATAGGTCAGTTCATAGATGTCTTCGATCCCGCGCGACGCCTTGAATGCCAAGGCCTCGAAACCCGGTGTGATGGTGGTGGCGAGCTCCGTGCTCAGGGCCTCGGCGCGCGCCGTCACTTCCTGCGGATCATGGATGTCGCTGGGGTTGATCTTGTTGACGACTTCGGCGGCCTGATAGCCCAACATGCGCTCGGCGCCGATATTGAACAGCTGAATGATGCCTTTCTCGTCGGTGGCGATGATCGAGAAATTGGCACTGGTGAGAATCGCGTTCTGCAACGCGCCCGTTTTCAGCAACGCCTCCTGACGCCGCAATTCGGTGATTCCGGTCGCCCTGCCGAAATCGTCGGCAAGGGTGAAAGCGTTTCCTGTTTCGGGCATGGCGGGTTTCCGTAGAAGCCTCTGTCGGTCCGGAGGAGAACTCCGCCGCTACCGAGGTGCGCGCGAATAATCGCGGTATTTCCGTGGGCCGTCTGTGCGTTGCGACACACAAACCGGTCAATGGTGCCGCGCTAGCCGAGCGCCTTGTGCGCCGCCTCGCGCAGTTTCCTCGCCTCGGCGATACTCGTCATTTTCACCACGCCATAGCCGCGCACCTGCTCGGGCCACGAGAGTAGCTGGCTTACCGCGTCCGCGTTGTCCGGTGCGCCGCGCTTCGCCACCAGATCGACGTCGGCCTCGTAGTCGGCGATCAATTGGTGCTCGATGCGCCGCTCCTCGCTGCGGCCGAAGATGTCGAATGCCGTGCCGCGCAGTCCCTTGAGCTTCGCCAGCCACCGGAACGCCAAGCCCATCCACGGGCCGAAGGCGTGCTTCTTAGGTCGGCCGCTTATGGCGTCGACGTGCGCCAGCAGTGGCGGCGCAAGGTGGTAGCGGATTTCGTAGTCGCCCTCGAACAAATCGCCGACTTGCTCCCGGAATGATGGATCGTTGTAAAGCCGCGCCACTTCGTATTCATCCTTGATCGCGAGCAGTTTGTAGTAGTTGCGCGCTACGGTTTCGCAAGAGTCAGCCGTCGCGGTACGCCACTTGTCGACCTGTGTGCGATAGCGCTGCGCGTAAGCGGCATCCTGGTAGTCCTCAAGGTCGGCAGCACGCGCCGCGATCAGCGCGTCGAGGTCTTGCGGTGCCGCATCGGGCACGTGAGCCGGTTTGGCGACATCCTCCACAGCCGTCCGGTCGTGTGCGGCGCGGCGGCCCCAGAGGAAGGCCTTGAGGTTCATCTCGACGGCGGTGCCATTCAACTCGATGGCGCGTTCCAGGGCTGCGCCCGAGACCGGCACCAGACCTTGCTGCCAGGCGTGGCCGAGCAGGAACAAGTTGGCGCCGATGGCGTCACCGAGCAGGCGCGTCGACAAGGTTGTGGCGTCGATGAAGGTCGCGGCGCCATCGCTGGCGGCGCTGCAAATGGCCTCCTGCATTTTCGCCAGCGGGAACTGCCAGTCGGGATTGCGGGTGAAGTCGGCCGTTGGTGTTTCGCAGGCGTTGACGACGGCGCGCGTGCGCGTCGCGGCCATCTTGATCAGCGCATCCCGGCTGGCGGCAACGACGATATCGCCGCCGATGACGGCGTCGGCTTCACCGGTGGCAATGCGTACGGCATGGAGCTTGTCGGGTGAATCGGCGATGCGCACGTGCGAGAACACGGCGCCGCCTTTTTGCGCCAGGCCGGTCATGTCGAGTACCGAGACGCCCTTGCCGTCGATGTGCGCGGCCATGCCGATCAGCGCGCCGATGGTGATGACGCCGCTGCCGCCGACGCCGGTGATGAGGATGTTGTAGGGTTCCGCCGTGTCCGGCAGCGTTGGCATGGGGGGCACTGGCAATGCCGATTCGTTGTCTGCCAGGGCGCGACCTTTGCGCAGTTGGCCGCCTTCGACAGTGACGAAGGAGGGACACAGTCCGTTCACGCAGGAGTAGTCCTTGTTGCAGGCCGACTGGTCGATGGCGCGCTTGCGGCCGTACTCGGTTTCCAGCGGCACGACGGCGAGGCAGTTCGACTGCACACCGCAATCGCCGCAGCCTTCGCAGACGCGCTCGTTGATGAACACGCGGCGTGCCGGATCGGGAAACGTGCCGCGCTTGCGGCGACGGCGCTTTTCCGCGGCGCAGGTCTGGTCGTAGATCAGCGCCGAGACGCCCGGATACTCGCGCAGTTCGCGCTGGATGGCGTCCATCTCGTCGCGGTGGCGCACCTCGATTCCGTCGGGCAGGTCGGCCTTGGCATAGGCGCGCTCGCTGCCGTCGGTGACGACGACAATGCGACCGACGCCTTCGGCCCGGATCTGCGCGGCCAGTTGCGGCACAGTCAGCGTGCCGTCGAGCGGCTGGCCGCCGGTCATGGCGACGGCGTCGTTGTAGAGCAGTTTGTAGGTGATCGCCACCTTGGCCGCCACGGCGGCGCGGATGGCGAGGATGCCGGAATGGAAGTAGGTGCCGTCGCCGAGATTGACGAAGACGTGCTTACGCTCAGTGAAAGGCGCCTGGCCGATCCAGGCCGCGCCTTCGCCACCCATGTGCGAGAAGGTGGCCGTCTGGCGGTCCATCCAGATCGTCATGTAATGGCAGCCGATGCCGGCCAGTGCCATGCTGCCTTCCGGTACCTTGGTCGAGGTATTGTGCGGGCAGCCCGGACAGAAGAAGGGCGTGCGCTGGATCGGGATGACCGGGGCAGCCAGCGTGCGGTCCTTGGCTTCGAGAAGTTCGAGGCGCTGCTTGATGCGCGGCGAGGTGAAGTGGCGGCCGATGCGGTCGGCGATGACGCGGGCGATTTGTGCCGGCGATAGTTCCGACGTTGCCGGCAGCAGCCACTCGCCGTTCGGCAGCGCCCATTCGCCCTTCTCGTCGAATTTGCCGATCACGCGCGGCCGCACATCCTCGCGCCAGTTGTACAACTCCTCCTTCAACTGGTATTCGATGAACTGGCGCTTTTCTTCGACGACCAGGATTTCGTCCAGCCCTTCGGCGAAATGGCGCACGCCATCGGCTTCGAGCGGCCAGACCATGGCGACCTTGTAGAGGCGAATGCCGAGTTCGGCGGCCAGCGCATCGTCGATGCCGAGGTCGTCGAGCGCCTGCCGCACGTCGAGGTAGCTCTTGCCGCAAGTGATGATGCCGAGCTTGGCGTTGGGCGAGTCGATCACCACGCGGTTGAGTTGGTTGGCGCGGCAGTAGGCCAGCGCTGCGTAGAGCTTTTGGTTGAGCAGGCGCGCTTCCTGGTCGAGCGGCGGGTCGGGCCAGCGGATGTTGAGGCCGCCGGGCGGCAGTTCGTAATCGGTCGGGATGACGATGCGCACGCGGTCCGGCGCGATGTCGACCGAGGCCGAGGATTCGACCGTGTCGGCCAACGCCTTGAAGGCCACCCAGCAACCGGAGTAGCGCGACAGCGCCCAGCCGTGCAGGCCGAGGTCGAGGTATTCCTGCACTCCGGATGGCGCCAGCACCGGCATCATCGCCGCCTTGAAGGCGTGTTCGGATTGGTGTGCGACGGTGGATGAGCGGGCCGCGTGGTCGTCACCGGCGACGACCAGCACGCCGCCGTGCTTCCACGTGCCGGCCGAGTTGGCGTGCTTGAAGACGTCGCCGCAGCGGTCGACACCCGGCCCCTTGCCGTACCACATGGCAAAGACGCCGTCATACTTGGCGCCGGGGAACAGGTTGACCTGCTGCGTGCCCCAGATGGCCGTGGCGGCGAGGTCTTCGTTGACGCCGGGCTGGAAGCGAATGTGGTGCGCGGCGAGCTGCTTCTTCGCCTTCCACAAGGCCTGGTCGAGGCCGCCGAGCGGCGAGCCGCGATATCCGGATATGAAGCCTGCGGTGTTGAGTCCGACGGCGAGATCGCGGTCGCGCTGCAACATCGGCAGGCGGGCCAGCGCCTGGATTCCGGTCAGAAAGACGCGGCCGGTATCAAGGGTGTACTTGTCGTCCAGCGACACGCTGCGCAGTGGCGCGTTCATGAGTCTCCTCCTCGTCGTGTTCTCCGCGCCGGGTGGGCACGGGCCGTTCGGGGTTACCGGCGCCTTGTGGGCGTCGTTACCACATATTTGACCGCAACGAAGGGGCTATGTCCACCAAAGTCAGTCGTGGCGTGACCGGAGGGAATCCCCGTGGGAGTACGCCTACTCGGGCAAGACCTTGCCGGGATTGAGGATGTCGTCGGGGTCCAGCGCGCGCTTGATGGCACGCATGGCGTCCAGCGCCGCGTCGCCATGCTCCTTGAGCATGTACTTGCGCTTGCCCATGCCGACGCCATGCTCGCCGGTGCAGGTGCCTTCCATGCTCAGGGCGCGTTCGACCAGGCGATTCGAGAAGGCGCGGGCGCGCGCGTTTTCCTCGGAATCGTCCGGATCGGCGAGCAGCAGCAGGTGGAAGTTGCCATCGCCCACGTGGCCGACCAGCGGCGCGGCGAGCCGGCTCTCTGCGATGTCGGCCACTGTCTCGGCGATGCAGTCGGCCAGCCGCGAGATGGGCACGCAGACGTCGGTGGTCAGCGAGCGCGAGCCGGGCTTGAGGCCGATGCAGGCGTAGTAGGCGTCGTGGCGCGCCTGCCAGAGGCGCGAGCGGTCCTCGGGGCGCGTCGCCCAGTCGAAGTCCTGGCCGCCGTGGTCGGCGGCGATCTCCTGCACCGTGCGCGCCTGCTCTTCCACACCCGCGGGCGAGCCGTGGAACTCGAAGAAGAGTGTCGGCGCCTCGCGCAGCGTGGTCTTGCTGTGGCGGTTGATGGCGGTGATGGCCAGCGCGTCGAGCAGTTCGATGCGGGCGATGGG
>PMIH01000183.1 GCA_003158255.1 Rhodocyclaceae bacterium | reverse complement strand
GGCAGATGCCGGCCGAGGAAGAGTGAGCTTTCATATCGTCATTCCGGCGCGCTACGCCTCGACGCGTCTGCCCGGCAAGGCGCTCGCGGACATCGCGGGTAAGCCGATGGTGGTGCGCATGACCGAAGCCGCGTTGAAAAGTTCGGCCATCGACTTCTGTGTTGCCACCGACGACGAGCGCGTGCGCACCGCCGTCGAAGCGCACGGCCATCGCGCCGTGATGACACGCGGCGATCACCTGAGCGGTACCGATCGCATCGCCGAGGTGGTCGACGCACTGGGTTGGGCCGATGACGAAATCGTCGTCAACATCCAGGGTGACGAGCCGCTGATCGATCCGGCGGTGATCGACTCGGTGGCGGCCGCGCTGAAAGTCACGCCCGATGGTACGCCGTGCATGTCGACCGCCGCGCATCCCCTGACCTCCGTCGCCGATTTCTTCAATCCGAACGTGGTCAAGGTGGTGTGCGATGCCGCCGGCCGCGCGCTCTATTTCTCGCGGGCGCCGATTCCGTGGGCGCGCGACGCCTTTGCCGCCGGCCGCGAATCGCTGCCGGCCGATTTGGGCGCACTGCGCCATATCGGCATCTATGGCTACCGCGCCGGTTTTCTGCGCCAATACGGAAAATTGGCGCCGTCGCCGATCGAAGGTGTCGAGGCGCTGGAACAATTGCGCGTGCTCTGGCACGGCCACGAAATCCGCGTCGCCGTGTTCGACCATCCGCCGCAGCCCGGCGTCGACACGCCCGAAGATCTGGAGCGCGTGCGCCGCGCGTTCATGGCTACTGGCAGATAAGCCAACAAAATCCCATCATTCGCAAGTCCATTAAACGCGCCGCAAGAATAGGTTTATGTTTGGCGCAGCTGGAGTGGGGATCAATAAAATTATATAATCCATTCATAAGTTCGCACATAGGGAGACGACATGCGACTGATTCTGTTGGGGCCACCCGGCGCTGGTAAAGGCACTCAGGCCAACTTCATCAAAGAACAATTCGGCATTCCCCAGATTTCCACCGGCGACATGCTGCGCGCGGCCGTCAAGGCGGGTACGCCGCTGGGTCTGGAAGCCAAGAAGATCATGGATGCCGGCGGCCTGGTCCGCGACGACATCATCATCGGCCTGGTCAAGGACCGCCTCAAAGAGGCCGACTGCAAGTCCGGCTACATGTTCGACGGTTTCCCGCGCACCATTCCGCAAGCCGAAGCCATGAAGGACGCAGGCGTGCCGATCGACTATGTGCTCGAAATCGATGTGCCGGACAGCGAGATCGTTGCCCGCATGAGCGGCCGCCGTGTACACATGGCCTCCGGTCGCACCTACCACATCAAGTTCAATCCGCCGAAGGTCGAAGGCAAGGACGATGTCACTGGCGAGCCGCTGATCCAGCGCGACGACGACAAGGAAGCCACCGTCCTGAAGCGGCTTGAGGTCTATCACGAGCAGACGGTAGCTTTGGTCGGCTACTACGGCAAGTGGGCCGAAAGTGGCAAGGTTGGCGCGCCCAAGTACCGCAAGATCAACGGCCTGGGCAAGGTCGAGGCCGTTCGTGACGCCGCTTTTGCGGCGCTGAAGTAAGAGGGGAGTGCCGCAATGGCAGTAAAGAAAATGAACGCGTTCTACGCCCAGTCCGGCGGCGTGACGGCGGTGATCAATGCGTCCGCGTGCGGTGTCATCGAGACGGCGCGCAAGCACAAAGACAAGATCGGCAAGGTCTACGCCGGCCGCAACGGCATCATCGGCGCGTTGACGGAAGACCTGATCGACACCAGCAAGGAATCCGCCACCGCCATCGCGGCCCTGCGTTACACGCCTTCGGGTGCTTTCGGCTCCTGCCGCTACAAGCTGAAGAGCCTGGAAGCCAACAAGCGCGAATATGACCGGCTGATCGAGGTCTTCAAGGCCCACAACATCGGCTACTTCTTCTACAACGGCGGCGGCGATTCTGCCGATACCTGCCTGAAGGTCTCGCAGTTGAGCAAGGCAACCGGCTATCCGCTGCAAGCCATCCACGTACCGAAGACGGTCGACAACGACCTGCCGATCACCGACAACTGCCCGGGCTTCGGTTCGGTCGCCAAGTACATCGCCGTGTCGACGCTGGAAGCGACCTTCGACGTGCGTTCGATGGCCAAGACCTCGACCAAGGTCTTCGTGCTCGAAGTGATGGGCCGCCACGCCGGCTGGATCGCCGCTGCCGGTGCCATGGCCTCGACCAAGGGTACCGAGCTGCCGATCGTGGTGCTGTTCCCCGAAGTGCTGTTCGACCAGAAGAAGTTCCTGGCCAAGGTCGCAGGCCTGGTCAAGAAGTTCGGCTACTGCACTGTGGTGGTTTCCGAGGGTTGCCATTACCCCGACGGTCGTTTCCTGGCCGAGCAGGGCACGCGCGACGCTTTCGGCCACGCGCAACTGGGCGGCGCCGCACCTGTCGTCGCCAACATGATCAAGGATGCCCTCGGCCACAAGTTCCATTGGGGCGTGGCGGATTACATGCAGCGCGCGGCGCGTCACATCGCATCCAAGACCGACGTCGACCAGGCCTACGCTATGGGCAAAGCCGCGGTCGAGTACGCCATCAAGGGTCACAACTCGGTCATGCCGACCATCGACCGCGTTTCCGACAAGCCCTACAAGTGGAAGGTGGGCATGGCGTCGCTGTCGAAGGTCGCCAACGTCGAGAAGATGATGCCCAAGAATTTCATCAGTCCGGATGGTTTCGGTATCACCGAAAAGTGCCGCACCTACCTGGCGCCGCTGATGAAGGGAGAGGACTATCCGCCCTATGTGGACGGTCTTCCCAAGTACGTGACCTTGAAGAATGCTCCGGTACCGAAGAAGTTGCCGGGACAGTTCAAGTTGTAGGGAGGAATCGAAGGGCGTGCCAAAACGGTGCGCCCTTCGCGCTTTTGAACCCGGCAGGGTTTGATGTAGGTCAATTTTCCAAGGAGGAAACAGTATGTCGACGGGACTGGTATTTGCACTGATCTGTGCCGTGGCGGCGATCGCCTACGGCTGGGTCATGGCACTGTGGATCATGAAGCAGCCGACCGGCAACGACCGGATGCGGCAGATATCGGCGGCGGTACAGGAGGGCGCCCAGGCGTATCTGAAGCGTCAGTACACGACCATCGCCATGGTGGGTGTGGTGCTGGCCATCCTGATCGGCGTGTTCCTCGGCATGTCCACCGCCGTCGGCTTTGTCCTGGGGGCGGTTCTATCCGGTTTGACCGGTTTCATCGGCATGAACGTCTCGGTGCGCTCCAACGTGCGCACGGCAGAGGCGGCCCGCTCCGGTCTCGATGCGGCACTCAACGTGGCCTTCAAGGGCGGCGCCATCACCGGCATGCTGGTTGTCGGCCTGGGTCTGCTCGGCGTGGCCGGCTACTTCGCCTATCTCAAGGCCACGATGGGCGGTGCCAGCATGGTTGAAATCCTGCATCCGCTGGTCGGTCTGGGTTTTGGTTCCTCGCTGATCTCCATCTTCGCCCGTCTGGGCGGCGGCATCTT
>PMIH01000096.1 GCA_003158255.1 Rhodocyclaceae bacterium | reverse complement strand
GCCGGCGGCACCGATGCCAGCCAACTTCCCGCAGCGCTGGCTTCAGTGTCCGGATGGGTTGAGAGCAGGCTGTAACGCTGCCGCCGACCCGGCCTGGCGATCAGCGCAGGCCTTGGAGTTGCCGAATGTCGAAACTATTTCTGGTTGCCGTATCTGCCCTGACGCTGTCCGGCTGCGCCGTGATTTCGGTCGCCAGCACGGCCGTCTCGGTAACGGCTGATGTGGTGGTTCTGGCCGCCGATGCGGCTGTCGGCACGGTAAAGATCGTTGGCAAGGGCGTCGGCAAGGCGGCCGACGCTGTGCTCGGCGACGACGAGAAGAAGCCGGCCGATTCAAAGTAGGGCATCGACAGCGCGTCGTCCGCCCATTGAGCGGAGCGGCGCGTGCTTGGGATTACGCCCTTCCGGCGGTTTCTCCGCTGGCCGCAATCCGGTCCAGCGCGGTCAGCACATCGATGCTGGCTGACTCCATATCGGCGATGGCAGCGAAGCCCTTTTCGTGGGCGCCATCGAAGTGGGCGCGCAGCGCGGATTGTCCCGCGGTATGGAAGCGTTGATGCGGACTTTCCATTTCGCGGAAACCGGGCAGCATGGCGTAACGGCTCTTGCCGTCACCTTCGTAATACCACTTGCCGAGCCGGCAGTGCGTGTGGTCGGCAAAATCACTTGCGGTCTTTTCCGACTGGCACATGAAGACCTTGTAGATCTCGAACTTGTAGACCAGGTGGTCGATCTTCGCTACTTCGATGAAGCTGCGCAGCGCGGAAGCGTCGATGGTCTTTTCCATGCGCTTGGAAAGCGTGAACAACGCGTGCATCCGTTCGGTGGCGGCCTGGCCGTCCTCGCCGAAACTGGCGGAGCGCTGGGCCCAGCGTTCCATCTGGCTGCGCGTCTGCTGGGTTTCCTGCTGAATGGTGGAAACCAGGCCGGAGATTTCGGTGGTGGCGTTGGTGGTGCGTTCGGCGAGTTTGCGAACCTCATCGGCGACGACGGCGAAGCCACGCCCCTGTTCGCCGGCCCGTGCAGCCTCGATGGCGGCATTGAGCGCCAGCAGGTTGGTCTGATCGGCGATTTCCTTGATCAACTGGATGATGCCGCCGATCTGGGTTGCCCGTTCGCTCAGGGATTCGACGTTCTTGGCCATTTCGCCGCTGTCGCCGGACATGGCGCGCAGGCTTTCGGCAATGGCGTTCATGGCCTGCTGGTTGACGCTGGAGGCGTTTGCGGCCTCGGCGGCGTTCTGCTTTTCGGTTTCCATGGAACTCGCGACGGCGACTTGCGAACGCTGGATGTCGAGGAAGGAGTCACCGAACGAACGCAGGGTGCGGTAGATCTTGCCGCAGTTTTCCAGGTCGACCTGCATTGCGTCGGCACGAGCTTCGGCCGCCGCCTGTGCCTTTCGCGTTGCCGCCTGGTCTTGCTCGGCTGCGGCGGCCTTGGCCGTCATCGCATCCAGTTGCGCATTCAGTTCACGGACGGTTCGCTTCAGTTCACCACAGAACATGTTTTTCTCCCTGATTGTCCGGTCAATATCTCGGAATATGGAATTCCGCGCCGACCAAAAGCGGAAATAATACCACTAAAGTAATAATATCAATGTCACATTTTATGACATTGGTCGGGCATGGCCGGGTAACCTTTCACCCGGTATGGTCAGTGTCCGCCGCTGGCGAAGGTAACGTCAAGCCCCGGCCAGATGGCTTGGAGGGCGGCCTTGAATTCGCCCTGGATGCGCTCCAGGGCGGCCTGGTTGTCCGCCTCGAAGCGCAGCACGACGACGGGGGTCGTGTTGGAGGCACGGGCGAGGCCGAAGCCATCCTTGTATTCGGCGCGCACGCCGTCGATGGTGATCAGTTCGCGGGCGCCAGGGAACTTGCCTTCCTTTTGCAGCTTGGCGATCAAGGTGTGCGGCTCGCCTTCCTTCATCTTGATGTTGAGTTCGGGCGTCGAAATGGCGTTGGGCAGATTCTTCAACGGCCAGTTGGCGTCCTGCCAGCGGCTGACGATTTCCAGCAGGCGGGCGCCGGCATAGAGTCCGTCGTCGAAGCCGTACCAGCGCTCCTTGAAGAAGATATGGCCGCTCATTTCTCCGGCCAGCGGCGCGCCGGTCTCCTTGAGCTTGGCCTTGATGAAGGCATGGCCGGTGTTCCACATCAGCGGCTTGCCACCCTGGAAGCGAATCGATTCGGCCACCCAGCGCGAGCACTTGACGTCGAAGATGATCTGCGCGCCGGGCTTGCGCTTCAGCACGTCGGCGGCGAACAGCATGAGCTGGCGGTCGGGGTAGATGATCTCGCCGTCCTTGGTGACGACGCCCAGCCGGTCGCCATCGCCGTCGAAAGCAAGCCCCAACTCGGCATCGGTTTCCTTCAGGACGCGAATGACGTCCTTGAGGTTCTCGGGCTTGGACGGATCGGGATGGTGGTTGGGGAAGTTGCCATCGACTTCACAGAACAGTTCGATGACTTCGCAGCCCATGCGCCGGAACAGGTCGGGCGCGAAGGCCCCGGCGACGCCGTTGCCGCAGTCGACGACGATCTTCATCGGCCGGGCGAGTTTGACGTCGCTGACGATGCGCTTGAGGTAGGCCTCGCGCACGTCGGCGTGGCGTAGCTTGCCCTTGCCCGTGGCGAGGCGGCCGTCGTCGATGCGCTTCTTCAGGTCCTGGATCAGCGGGCCGAACAGCGTCTGGCCGCCGAGCACCATCTTCAGGCCGTTGTAGTCCGGCGGGTTGTGGCTACCGGTGACGGAGACGCAACTCTCGGTACCGAGTTCGAAGGCGGCGAAGTAGGTGACCGGCGTCGGCACGCAGCCGATGTCGACCACGTCGACGCCGGCCTTGTTGATGCCTTCAGCCAGCGCGCCGGCCAATTCGGGACCGGACAATCGGCCGTCGCGGCCGATGGCGATGGTCTTGAGGCCGCGCTCGCGCGCTTCCGAGCCCAGGGCTTGGCCGATGGTGCGTACAGCGCCGGCGGTGAGCGACTTGTCGACAATGCCGCGAATGTCATAGGCCTTGAAAATTTCGGGGGCGATGGTTGTCATGACGGGCTCCGAAGAATGGTTCTGATCTTGAGATATTCAGTCTGAGACTGAATGGTTAAGGCCTAATGAAGCACCTTGGGAATCTCGTTGAGGGTGTCCGGCGGCGCCGGCGAAGCGTGGTGCAGCACCAGGCGCCAGCCGAGCGCGCCGCGAACGAAGACGTTGGTGGCGATGACCGGGGCGCGCTTCGCCTCGTCGTCGCGTACCGATATGTGCTGGATAACCGTGTGGATGGCGGTGAACGGCGTGTGCACCGTGGTGGCGCCCGACACGCGTACTCGCAGGCGCGGGCCGCCCTCGAAGATGCGCCCCCATGCCTCACGGACGGCTGCATAACCCATGTGGCGCGGCCCGCCGGGGTGAATGCAGACGATTTCCTCGTCCTCGGCCCAGACCGACATCAGCGTTTCCAGGTCAGCGCGTTCGACGGCGTCGTAGAACGCGGCTTCCGCATCCTGGGGCGTCGGGAATATCGGTTTGTCAGACATCGTTACCTAGTGCCGCGAGGACCAGCTCCGGTTGCATTTCGTTCAAACAGTTCAAGTGGCCAAGCGGACATTCCCGCTCGAAGCATGGGCTGCATTCCAGGTTGAGCGAGACCATTCTCGCATGCGGCGACAAGGGCGGCGTATAGGTTGGACTCGACGAGCCATAGATGGCCACCAGCGGCCGGTCGAGCGCGGCCGCGACGTGCATCAGGCCGGAGTCGTTGCTGACCACGGCACGGGCACCGGCGATGAGGTCGATGACCTGTTCCAGGCTGGTGCGGCCGCAAAGATTGCGGGCGGCGCCGTCGCTGAGTCGCTCGATCTCGGCGCCCACCAGTGCGTCCTTGGCCGAACCCACCAGCCATATCGGCGTACTCCCACGGGGATTCCCCCCGGTCACACCACGGCTGACTTTGAGGGCGAGTTGCGCGTACTTCTTCGCCGGCCAGCGCTTGGCCGGGCCGTACTCGGCGCCTGGGCAGAAGATGACGGGCGCAACATCCGGCGGCAAATCCAGCGCGGCGCGCACCGCGTGTTGCTGTTCGGGCGTCGAGGTCAGGCGGGGATTCGGCGTGGCGCCGTCGAGCGGCCCGGCGAGTGCGGCGTAGCGGTCGACCAGGCGCGGCATGGCGGCTTCGTCGAGTCGGTGGCGGTCGTTGAGCAGCACGTAGCGCGCTTCGCCGGTGTAGCCGGTGCGTTTCGGAATGCCGGCCAGGAACGGTACCAGCGCCGACTTCCAGGAGTTCGGCAGGATGCAGGCGTGTGCAAAGTCAGTCGTCGCGATACGCCGAGCCAGCGCCCGTCGGCCGGCCCAATCGAACTGGCCGTGCGCGAACGGGTTCTCGATGGCGGCGGTGACTTCGGGCATGCGCGCCAGCAGCGGCGCGCTCCAGGCGGGCGCGAGGACGTGGATTTGGACGTCAGGCTGCTGCCGGCGCAGCCGCATCAGCAGCGGCTGCATCATGATGGTGTCGCCGATCCAGGACGGCGCGACAACGAGCGTTTTCAGCGGGAACCTCAGTGGTGCCCGCTTGGCTTCTCGCCCGAAAAGCGGTACGTGGTGCCGCAGTAGGGGCAAACGGCTGCGTCGTTCTTCAGCACGTCGAGGAACACGCGCGGATGCCGCGCCCATAGCGGCGCGCCGGGGCGCGGGCAGGCGAGCGGCAGGTCGTGCGCGGTGACGGCAACGCTGCGGATGGTTTCGTTGAGTTCGGCCATGTCAGCTCCTCAGACTTTGGCGAGCCAGTCGGCATGGGCCGGCACTTTGCCGTTGACCACGTCGAAGAACAGGCTCTGAAGTTTCGTGGTGATCGGGCCGCGCTTGCCCTCGCCGATCTGGCGGTTGTCGAGCTCGCGGATCGGCGTCACTTCGGCGGCGGTGCCGGTGAAGAAGGCTTCGTCGGCGATGTAGATGTCGTCGCGCGTCAGCCGTTTGGAAACGACCGTGTAGCCAAGTTCGCGCGCCAGCGTGATGACGCTGTGGCGCGTGATGCCGATCAGCGCCGAGGCGATCTCGGGTTCGTAGATGACGCCGTCCTTGACGATGAACACGTTCTCGCCCGCGCCTTCGGCGACGAAGCCATCGACGTCGAGCAGCAGCGCTTCGTCGTAGCCGTTCTCGGTCGCTTCCATGTTGGCGAGGATCGAGTTGGCGTAAGTGGCGGCGAACTTGGCGCGCGCCATGGTGACGTTGACGTGGTGGCGGGCGAACGACGCCGTCTTGACGCGGATGCCCTTCTCCATGCCTTCCTCACCGAGATAGGCGCCCCACGGCCAGGCNNGCCTTGTCCCACGGCATCGGCATGCGGTAGATGTGGGCGGAGTTGAACAGCCGGTCGGTGTGTTCCTTCAGGCGGAAGATGGCCGTGCCATCGACCGTCTTGTAGGCGCGCACGCCCTCGAACACGGCCAGGCCATAATGCAGCGAGTGGGTCAGCACGTGGGTGGTGGCGTCTCGCCAGGGCACGAGCTTGCCGTCGTACCAGATGAAGCCGTCGCGGTCGGCCATGGACATGGTGGGTTTCTCCAGCAATGTTCTATCGAAACTCCGATTTTATCGCGGCCTGTAGAATGCGGGCGATGAATCGGATATGGAAACCCAATGTCACCGTCGCCGCCCTGATCGAGCGGGATGGGCGCTTTTTGCTGGTCGAGGAGGAAACCCCGGAGGGCATTCGCTTCAACCAGCCTGCCGGACACCTCGAGGCGGGCGAATCGCTCATGGAGGCCTGCGCCCGCGAGGCGCTGGAAGAAACCGCCTGGCGCTTCCGGCCGACCGCGCTGGTCGGCATCTACCAGTGGCCGCGTCCAAAAAGGGAAAATGAGGGCGACATCACCTACCTGCGCTTTGCCTTTGCCGGCCGACTGGGTGACGAGGAAGTTGGCCGCAGCCTCGATTCCGGCATCCTGCGCGCCGTTTGGCTGACGCCGGAGGAGATCGAGGCATCGCAGGAACGTCATCGCAGTCCGCTGGTCTGGCAATGTGTCCAGGATTACCTGGCCGGCCGTCGTTACCCGCTGGAGATCATTCGCCACTATGNNTGAGCGTGCGATGTCTCAACGTGTTGTGGTTGGGATGTCCGGCGGCGTCGACTCGTCGGTCGCGGCTTTGCTGTTGAAGCGCGCCGGCTACCAGGTCACCGGCCTGTTCATGAAGAACTGGGAAGACGACGACACCGAGGAATACTGTTCGTCGCGCCAGGATCTGATCGACGCGGCGGCGGCGGCCGACGTGCTCGGCATCGACCTCGAAGTGGTGAACTTCTCGGCCGAGTACAAGGACCGGGTGTTCGCCGATTTCCTGCGCGAATATCAGGCCGGCCGGACGCCGAATCCCGACGTGCTGTGCAATTCAGAAATCAAGTTCAAGGCCTTCCTCGACCACGCCGTGAAGCTCGGCGCCGACAAGATCGCCACTGGCCACTATGCTCAGGTGCGCGAATTCCTCGGTGACTGGCAACTGCTGAAGGCCGAGGATGGCAGCAAGGACCAGAGCTACTTCCTCTACCGGCTCAACCAGGCGCAGCTATCAAAGACGCTGTTTCCCGTCGGCCATCTCTACAAGCGCGACGTGCGCCGGATCGCCGAAGCGGCCGGCTTGGCCAACTATGCCAAGAAGGATTCGACCGGCA
>PMIH01000145.1 GCA_003158255.1 Rhodocyclaceae bacterium | reverse complement strand
TTCGATCTGGGCACGGATCTGAACAACGCGTGCCTTGATGCCATCTTCCGAACCGGCGCCGTCGATCAGCGTGGTGTTTTCCTTGCCGACTTCGATGCGCTTGGCCTGGCCGAGATCCTTCAGCGTAGCCTTTTCCAGCGTCAGGCCGACTTCCTCGGCGATCACCGTGCCGCCGGTCAGGATGGCGATGNNATGTCTTCCAGCATGGCCTTGCGACGGTCACCGAAACCCGGGGCCTTGACGGCAACGGTCTTCAGGATGCCACGGATGTTGTTCACCACCAGCGTGGCCAGGGCTTCGCCCTCGACGTCCTCGGCGATGATCAGCAGCGGCCGGCCGGCCTTGGCGACTTGCTCCAGCACGGGCAGCAGGTCACGGATGTTGGAAACCTTCTTGTCGTGCAGCAGCACGAAGGGGTTGTCCAGGATGGCGATCTGCTTGTCCGGATTGTTGATGAAATAGGGCGACAGGTAGCCGCGATCGAACTGCATACCTTCGACCACTTCCAGTTCGTTCTCCAGCGACTTGCCGTCTTCGACGGTGATGACGCCTTCCTTGCCGACCTTGTCCATCGCCTGGGCGATGATGTCGCCAATCGAGGCATCGGCGTTGGCGGAGATGGCGCCGACCTGGGCGATTTCCTTGGAGGTGGTGCAGGGCTTGGAGATCTTCTTGAGCTCTTCGACCACGGCGATAACCGCCTTGTCGATGCCGCGCTTCAGGTCCATCGGGTTNNTCGAACTTGTCCTTCAGTTCGATTTCCTTGGCGACGGAAACGCCGTCCTTGGTGACGGTCGGGGCGCCGAACGAGCGCTCCAGAACCACGTTGCGGCCCTTGGGACCGAGGGTGACCTTGACCGCGTCGGCCAGGACATTGACGCCACGAACCATGCGTTGACGCACGGAATCGCCGAATTGGACTTCTTTGGCTGCCATTGTTATCTCTCCAGTAAGTTCGGTGAATTAGGCTTCAACAACGCCCATGATGTCTTCTTCGCGCATGACCAGCAGCTCATCGCCATCGACCTTGACGGCCTGGCCGGAGTACTTGCCGAACAGTACGCGCTCGCCTACCTTGAGGGCCATCGGACGGACCTTGCCGTCGTCGAGGATCTTGCCGGTGCCGACGGCGACCACTTCACCTTGATCGGGCTTCTCGCCAGCCGAGTCGGGGATGACGATGCCACTGGCGGTAGTACGCTCGGCTTCAACGCGCTTGACGATCACGCGATCATGCAAAGGACGAATTTTCATAGGGTTACTCCTTGTTGATGTCTAGGCTAAAGGTTCCAGCAAGGTCGCTGACCACGCACCAAGGCCGCGACCGGTATTAGCACTCCCGTGGGAGGAGTGCTAATAATAGGGGCTAGCAGTGGGGATTTCAAGGGTGGCAAACATCGAGCATGCGCGGCGTNNGGCGCCCAGATGTGCGATGACCCCTCGCGTAGAATCCCGCCATGAGATTTCTGCGCCCGCTGATCGTCCTGCTGGCCCTCCTGCCGCTGCTCGCCCACGCGCAGGACCGCCTTCCCGCCACCGTCGCCAATGCCCTGAAGTCGGCCGGCGTTCCCCTGTCTGCCGTCGGCATCGTCGTCCAGGAAGCCGATGGCGGCAGCCCGCGGCTCGCCATCAATGCCGGCCAGGCGATGAACCCCGCGTCGACGATGAAACTCGTCACCACCTTCGCCGCGCTCGAACTGCTCGGGCCCGCCTACACGTGGAAGACCACCGCCTGGAGTACGGCGCCTTTAGAGAATGGCGTCCTCGGCGGCGACCTTTACCTGCGCGGCAGTGCCGATCCGAAGCTCACCTTCGAACAATTCTGGCTCTTGCTGCGCCAACTGCGCGCGCGCGGCGTACGCGAGATCGCTGGCGACCTGATCCTCGACCGCAGCCTGATCGCAACCGATGAGCGCGATCCAGCCACCTTCGACGACAAACCGCTACGCCCCTACAACGTCGGCCCGGACGCACTGCTGCTCAACTTCAAGGCGCTGCGGTTGACGCTGGTGCCCGACACCGCGGCGAAGTCCGTGCGGGTGATGGCGGAACCCGAGCCGGCCAACCTCGACATCACCAACCTGATCAAGCTCGGCAACAACGGCTGTGGCGACTGGAAGGAAAGCCTGCGCGCCGACCTCAACCAGCACGGCAGCCGCTGGCGGCTGATTCTGACCGGCAGCTATTCGGCCAGTTGCGGTGAGCACAACTGGAACCTTGGCGTATTGCCCCATGCCACTTACGTGCGCGGCGTTTTCGAGCAACTGTGGGGCGAACTCGGTGGCACGTTGAAGGGCGACGTTCGCGATGGCGTGGTGCCGGCGGAAGCGACCCAGTTGGCCAGCATCGAATCCGCCGCGCTCTCCGAGATCGTGCGCGACATCAACAAGTTCTCCAACAACGTCATGGCGCGGCAGTTGTTCCTGACCATGGGTGCGGAAAATATTGCCGAAAAGGGCAAGCGGCCAGCGCGCACCGAAGATGCCGACGCTGTCGTGCGCGCCTGGCTCGACGCTCGCAACCTGCGCTTCCCGGAACTGGTGCTCGACAACGGTTCCGGCCTGTCACGCCGCGAACGCATTTCCGCCGGCAATCTTGCCCGCCTGCTCGCCACCATCTGGAAGAGCCCGGTGATGCCGGAATTGGTCGCCTCGCTGCCGCTCATCGCCGTCGACGGCACCATGAAGAAGCGGCTCAACGGCAACGGCATCGCCGGCCAGGCGCACATCAAGACCGGCACACTGGAGGGCGTCAAAACCATCGCCGGCTACGTGCTGGACAAGAACGGCCGCCAGCAGATCGTCGTCTTCCTGGTCAATCATCCGAACGCGCAGGCCGCCCAGGCGGCGCAGGACGCGCTACTGGCCTGGGTCTACGCCGGCAACTGACAGCATCATGCAAGAGTCAGCCGTCGCGGTACGCCAAATCAGGCGGGCACGGGCATGGCGCGCTTGTCGACCAGCGCCAGCCAGCCGCGAATCACGCGGTAGAGCAGCCAAAGGCTCAGTACGCCCCAGATGATCAGCGCGATCGGGATGCCGACAAAGGTGAAGAACAGCACCACGGCGCCCGCCGCCCATGCCGCCGCGTACCAGAACGTGCGCAACTGCCAGATCCAGTGCGATTCCAGCCAGGTGCCGCCCACGTTGCCGCGCGTGGCATAGTTGAAAACAATGGCGATGATCGACGGCCAGCCGAACAGGAAGCCGCCGATGATGGTAGTAGAACCGAGCAAGCCGCCGAAGGCCGAAAAGGCATGCAGCGCATACATTAGGTGGCACCACGCCTTCGAGCCTTCCATGTCCTTGGTCACCGCAACCGCTTCGCCGTTCTGTTCGTAATCAGCCATACATCCTCCCCTAAAGCCCCAACTGTTGCCAAAGCGCATCCACGCGCCGCTTCACATCGTCATCCATCGCGATCGGCCGACCCCATTCGCGGCTCGTCTCGCCCGGCCACTTGTTGGTGGCGTCGATGCCCATCTTGCTGCCCAAGCCGGCGACGGGTGAAGCAAAGTCGAGATAATCTATGGGCGTGTTCTCGGCAATCAAGGTG
>PMIH01000188.1 GCA_003158255.1 Rhodocyclaceae bacterium | reverse complement strand
GGCCATAGTCTGCTGATGTCGGGTCCGCCAGGCACCGGCAAGTCGATGCTGGCCCAACGGCTGCCCGGCATCCTGCCGCCGATGACCGAGACCGAAGCACTGGAAAGCGCTGCCGTGCTATCGGTGGCGGGCCGCTTCGACGCGGAGCGTTTCGGCCAGCGCCCGTTCGTCGCCACGCATCATTCGGCTTCCGCGCCGGCACTCGTGGGTGGCGGCGGCGTGCCGCGCCCGGGCGAGATTTCCATGGCCCACCATGGTGTATTGTTCCTCGATGAACTGCCTGAATTCGACCGCCGCGTGCTCGAAGCCCTGCGCGAACCGCTGGAGACCGGCCACATCCGCGTCGCCCGCGCTGCCCGCCGCGCCGAGTTTCCCGCCCGCTTCCAACTGGTGGCAGCGATGAACCCCTGTCCTTGCGGTTACCTCGGCGAAGCGCGCTGCCGCTGCACGCCGGACCAGATCGCAAAATACCGCGCCAAACTTTCCGGCCCCTTCCTCGATCGCATCGACCTGATGATCGACGTGCCGGTGGTGCCCGAGGCCGACCTTGCCGCACGCGGCGGCGGTGAAGCGTCGGCGGTAGTGCGCGAGCGCGTGCTGCGGGCGCGCACAGCGCAGATCGCCCGCCAGGGCAAGCCGAATGCGCAACTCGGGCCGGACGAAATCGATCGATATTGCCTGCCCGATNNCGGCCCGCACGTCGCCGAAGCGATCCACTACCGCCGGGGCTTCCAGTGAGCGCCGCGCCCCGCGGCATGGCGGTCATGCTGGCCGCCATGACGGCCATCGCGCCTTTTTCCATCGATACCTACCTGCCTGCGTTTCCCGAAATTGCGGCAAGCCTTGGCGCGACGCCGATTCAGGTGCAGCAAACGCTCGCCATTTACATGGCCGCGTTCGCCTTCATGATGCTCTGGCACGGCGCGCTGGCCGACGCGCTCGGCCGCAGGCGCGTACTGCTGGTGGCATTCGCGGTCTATGTGGCCGCCTCGCTCTTCTGCGTCTTCGCCGCAAGCATCGAAATGCTCTGGTTCGGCCGCGCCTTGCAAGGAATGTCGGCCGGCGCCGGCATGGTGATCTCGCGCGCCATCATCCGTGACCTCCTCGACGGACCGGCCGCGCAGCGCCTGATCGCCCACACGGGAATGATCTTCGCCATCGCCCCGGCTGTCGCGCCAGTGATCGGCGGCTGGATTCACGCCTTCTTCAGTTGGCACGCCATCTTTGTATTCCTCATGCTCTACGGTAGCGCGCTCTTCTTCGCGGTGTACTTCCTGCTTCCAGAAACGTTGCCACCCGAACGCCGTCAGAGCCTGCGTCCCGGCCCATTGGCGCGCGCTTACTTCCAGGTCCTTTCACACCCGCCGTTTCTCGCCCTGGCGTTCGCCGTGGCGCTGTCCTTCAATGGCTTTTTCATCTACGTGGTCTCGGCACCCAAGTTTCTTCTCGAGCATCTGCACGTATCGGCGCAGAGTTTTCTCTGGCTGTTCGGCCCGGCCATGCTTGGCCTGATGGGCGGCAACTGGCTGTCGGCACACCTGGCCGGACAGGTCAGCTCGCGCCGCACCATCGCCCTTGGCTTCGCTGTCATGATCGTCGCCGCTGCCGCCAATCTGCTGCTGAACCTGTGGCTGCCGCCGACCCTACCCTGGGCGGTGCTGCCGCAGGCTTTCTACCTGTTCGGCGTGTCGGTCGCCATGCCGAACATAACGCTGCGCATCCTTGACCTTTTCCCCGCGCGGCGCGGCCTTGTCTCCAGTTGCCAAGGCGCGGCCCAGACCGGCGTCAATGCCCTCACTGCGTCTCTGCTGGCGCCAATGTTCTGGGATTCGACGCTGGCATTGGCAGAGGCAATGACGGGATTTCTGCTCCTCGGGCTGCTTGCCTTCGCGCTCAGGCGGTCTGGCGGCAGAAGGTCTCGCGAGCCAGCGTAACCAGAACGAGACTGGCGGCAACGGTCACGACCATCAGCGCAAAGCCGCTCGTCCAGGCAGGCGCGCCGTAAAGGCGCGCACCTCCAGCCATCGCGCCGGTCCAGTGGTGGTCGAGCACCCAGCCGATCGCCGGTTGCAGGAACATGCCGCCCATCAGCGGGCCCATGTTGGCTACGCCGGAAGCAGTGCCCATCAAGCGCAGCGGCACCGATTCCTTCGCCCAGGCAAAGCCGATGATGATGTTGCCGGAAGCGAAACCGGTGATCGCCAGCGCGGCGACGAGTACCGGCAGTGGCAGTGGTAGCCAGACGACAGCCGTCCAGCCGAGCGCCGCCGCGACGCCGGTGCCGACGTAGAGCGGTTTGCGGCGACCGAGCCGCGTGCTCAAATTGCCGAGCAGCGGTCCGCCAATGCCCCAGGCAACCAACATGGTCGAGGTGATCGCGGCGGCGGTCCTGGCATCGAGGCCATGCACCTGCCGCAGCCAGGGCACGCCCCAGAGGCCGGCGAAGGTCAGCACCGCGCCGGAGAATCCGACCGGCACCAGCATCATCAGCCAGATGTTGCCATAGGACAGCACCTCGGCGAGGCTGGCGAGGATGGGGGCGTGCTCGCGCTTCGCGTTGTCGACATGATGGAAATGACTCGTGTAGCCCCGCTCGCTGGGGTCGTCGCGCAAGAAGATCCAGATCGCGACGGCGAGCAGGGCGGTGAATGCAGCAAAGACCGCCATCACGCCGCGCCAGCCGAAGACATCCACCGCCAGCCGCAGTGGCACGCCGGCGATGACGCCACCGACCAGACCCATCATCAGGAGCAGTCCCGAGACCAGCGCAAAGCGGTTCGGTGCGATCCAGTGCGACGAGAGCTTGAGCATGGAGACGAAGCCGACGGCGACCGAAGCGCCAACCAAGGTCCGGCCGAGCGCGGCGAGTTCGAAGTTCGGCGCCAGCGCGAACAGCGCACCGCCGATCGACGCGACCGCGGTGCCGGAGGCCAGCAGCTTGCGCGGGCCCCAGCGGTCGGCCAGCAGGCCGGTCGGGATCTGCATCGCCACATAGGCGTAGAAGTAGAACGCCGACAGATTGCCGAGCGCCGCGCCGCCTAACGCGAACTCGGTCATCAACTGCTCGGTCATCACCGCCGGGGCCACGCGCTGGAAAAATGCAACGAGATAGACGAGGGAACCGAGGCCCCAGATCGTCCACGCCAGCCGCACCGGCGGATGCGTCATTACGGAAATTTCTCAGCCCACCACAGCCGTGCGCGAAGACCCCAGGTCGTCGCGTAGCCAACCACACCGAAGCGGACTTTGCCTGAGCCGTCGACGACGAAATGACTGGGCACGCCGCGCACGTTCCACGCGGCGGACAGCGCAGCGTCGCGATCGTCGATGGTGGCGAAGGTGAGTTCGCGTTCCCGCAAATGTTTCGCTATGCCTTCAGACTGCATGGCGACGGAAAGCACTGGGCGATCGCGGGAAATGGACTGGATGTTGCCGTCCTCGGCCTCGCACACCGGGCACCACGTTGCCCAGAAGACCACCAGCACCGGTTTGCCGTTGGCGGTTCGCAGCGTTTCCGTCAGCGAGAGCGCTTTGCCGTCGATGCCCGTGCCGGCCAACGCGGGCGCCGGCCCTGCCGGCAAGCCGCGCGTCTGCCAGAGCTGCACGGCAATGACGACGGCGATGATCAAGAAGGCTTCGAGCATCCAGCGTTTCCGGCGGGAACGGTCGCGAAGAATGGAAGGGAGTCGAGGAAAAGGCATTGGCCCAATGTTAGCCGAAGGCGGCGTGCCGCCATGGCTGACTTTTCGGTCGCGGCCGCCTTACGCCGCCAGCGGCAACGGCATCCGGATCTCGATTGCCTCGAAAGGCACGAAGACCGTTTCGTCGTTCTGCCGCTCCACGAGACCAAGGTCGAGCAGCCGTGCAACGTCGGTATGAACGTTCGAGTAGTTCCTGCCGGCGGCTTTGGCCAGCGCGTAGATGCTGCACGGTCCGGCGCGCCGCAGCGTCTCCAGCAGCTCCATGCGGGCCGGCGTCAGTTCGGAAAAAAGCGTTCGTGCCGACTCGAACGAGAGATGGAAATCCACTGGCGCGCCGTCGGCGAGTTGCGCCCTGGCCGCATCGAAAACGCTGCCGCGCTTCGCAAGTTCGATGATTGCTTTCATTTCAATTCTCCCACGCCGGATGCAACAGAATATGTTGCCGACGGGCAATATATTGCCACAAAGCCACATGGTGGCGTACCACCGCGGCTGACTTTCTGCCAGTATTGCGCGGGATCAAAAACGGGCGTAATGTCCGAAAAAATTCCCAGAGGAGAGAAAAATGGCACTGGTTCTCGTCACCGGCCAACCAAACAGCGCGCTCGATTATCTCCTTGCGGCTCGCAAGACCAAGACACAGGCTGAAGTTGCCAAGCATCTCGGCGTCGATGTTCGCACCATCCGTCGCTGGCAGACCGGCGAAGTCGAGCCGCCGCCTTACATCGTGCCCGCACTCCAGCAACTGTTGCCGCTGGAAGTGCCGTTACACGGCGAGCCCGACTTTCGCTTCATCGACCTTTTCGCGGGCATCGGCGGCATCAGAACCGCCTTCGAGAACATCGGCGGACGCTGCGTCTTCACCAGCGAATGGGATGCCTACGCGCAAAAGACCTATGCCGAGAATCATCGCGACGGCCACCCTATCCACGGAGACATCACGCAGGTGCGTGCCGAGGATGTGCCGGACCACGACGTGCTACTGGCTGGTTTTCCCTGTCAGCCATTTTCGATCGCCGGCGTTTCAAAGAAAAACGCACTTGGTCGGGCTCACGGTTTTCACGATGAAACGCAGGGAACACTGTTCTTCGACATCTGCCGCATCATTGAAGCGAAGCAGCCTCGCGCCTTTCTTCTTGAGAACGTCAAGAATCTGCTCTCGCACGACAAGGGCCGCACCTTCGACGTCATTCGTCGCGCGCTGACGGAAGATCTTGGCTATCACATTCACTACCGGGTAATCGATGGCGAGCACTTCGTACCGCAACATCGCGAGCGCATCTTGGTAGTGGGCTTCCGCGAAGCCGATGCTGCCGCTGCATTCAACTGGGATGCGCTACCCATGCCGCCGAAGAGAACCAGGACGTTGAAGGGCATCCTGCATCGAACCGACGGTACCGAGCCGGACCTGTCATGGGATGAAGGGCGCTTTTTCGATCATGCCAAGAAGCGGGTTCAGCCGAAATACACATTGACCGACCATCTTTGGGCCTATCTGCAAGCCTATGCCGAGAAGCACCGCGCAGCCGGCAACGGCTTCGGCTTCGGGCTGGTCGGGCCCAACGATATTGCCCGCACCCTTTCCGCCCGCTACTACAAGGACGGCTCGGAAATCCTGATCGATCAGGGAAAACGAAAGACCCCGCGCCGCCTGACGCCCCGCGAATGCGCCCGGCTGATGGGTTTTCCCGATACGTTCAGGATTCCGGTGTCGGATACAAGGGCGTACAAGCAGTTCGGCAATTCAGTCGTGGTGGACGTGATGGCTCATGTCGCCAAGTTGATGCAACCGATGCTCAATGCTGATATCCTGGAACCCGAGCTTCCCCTTATTTACGCAACTGCCTGAGGAGCAATCATGGAAATGAAATCACGCATTCCGGCTCTCCGCGAAGTGTCGTTTGATGGTGCGCTTGTGTGGTTTGCCGAAATGCAGAACCAGCGCCTGCTGTTTCATCCCGACGATGACCCGGCAGACATCATCAGGATTTGCGACAGCACACCGTTCTTCTCCACCCACGAAGTGGAAGAGGCGCGATTTCTGTTGGCGAAACTGGATCGTGAACTCGGGCACGACAAGGTAATCGAAGCCGCTTACCCGATTTTCATGAGCGCCTTCGGTAACCGACTCGACGCGTGATGGCTGACGTCGTCGACAAGGCGACGCGCAGCCGGATGATGGCTGGGATTAAGGGGAAGGATACAAACCCCGAGATATTCCTCAGAAAGGCCCTATTTGCCTTGGGATTCCGCTTTCGGTTGCATCGACCAGATATTCCGGGACGACCGGACATCGTACTGCCGAAGCATCGGGCACTGGTCTTGGTTCATGGATGCTACTGGCATGGCCATCAATGTCGAAATTTCAAGTGGCCGGTAACGAACGCACAATTCTGGCGCGATAAGATTGACGCTAATCGCCGGCGTGACAGGGAAAACCTGTCAGCACAGCGGAAAGCCGGATGGCGCATCATTATCGTTTGGGAGTGCGCGATCCGCGGCAGTATGAAACGAGCCCCGACAATCGATGTTGTCACGCTGATCAGCCGATGGATCGCGACCGGACGAGATTACGCGGTGGTCGATACTCGAGGCCTACATATTCGCGGCAATTAAGTATCAAGGGCTGAGACGGACAAAGCGAGCGAAGTTAGCGCTGAACCGGAGTGGTGAATGGAGGTGACAAGAATGGCTTTGATGTGTCTGGTTCCGACGGACGATTGGGATGCATCTTTTTTCAAGGTGTTGGCAAGCAACGATACGGGCGATGCACGCGGGCACCAAGGTGGGATTGTCGTCCCAAAGGATCTGCGCGGCTTTTTCCCGGGGCTTTCCGAAGCCGGAACGTCGGCGCTTCAGCCTACGGCAGATCGGCGTCTAACGGCAGAGCTATTTCTTGAAAATCGATATCTAGGAACAGTGAGCACTCGTTACCAGTACCAGACATGGGGAGGAACGAGGACCGCCGAATCAAGACTAACTGACCAGCTTGTGCCTTTGCGATCTCAGGCGAGTGTCAACGACGTGTTGATCATGCAACGAAACACTTCCCGTCTCGATCTATTCCGCCTGACCTTGGTCAGAAAATCTTCGCCGGACTATCCCGTAGTTACGGCAGCTACTGCGGGCCGGCGGTGGGGCGTCATCGGAGCTGTACCACCTCTCAGCCAACGTGAACTCGACAAGGCATTTGGCGACGAAGAGGCTACAGAAGGTCAGCCCTTTTCGATGTTTGAATCGGAGCCGGCCGTAGTTGAAAGCAAAGTGAGAAAAATCGCCCGTTCAGTTGCATTCCGGGAAACGGTTTCGCGACTATACGAATATACCTGCGTCGCGTGCGGCTCCGCACTGCGGTCTCCGATGGGGATAGTGGAACTCGATGCGGCGCATATAGTTCCCCGCTCCAAATCGGGCACAGACGATGCCAGAAACGGTATTGCCCTTTGCAAGCGACATCACTGGGCGTTTGATGGCGGCCTTTTCGGTATTTCGAATGACATGAAAGTCATCGTCCCGAAATGCGTTGGGAAGATGGTCGAAAATTCTCCGTTGCAGGACCTCAGTGGGTGTCCAATACGACGGCCGTCCGAGAAGCTCCTGTCGCCACACCCCGATGCCATCGAGTGGCACCGCGTGAACGTTTTGCTGCACTAGCGGTCTAGCACTGTTCCCAGGGCAACCCTTCGAAGCGCCAGCCGTTGGTGCTGCCACGGTGGTGGGTGTCGTCGAGTTCACCCTCGAAGCCGTACAGCACGTTGTATACCCGCTCGAAGCCGGCCGCTTCCAGTGCGTTGCCGGCATCGACGGAGCGGTTGCCGCTACGGCAGATCAGCACGACCGGGCGATCATGAGCGTGGCCCGCGAGCTTCTTCACCTCGCCGGCGAAATGCGGGTTCACTTCCCAATCCGGGCCGTCGTTCCACGACACGTGCAGGCAGCCGGCCGGATGGCCGACGAAGAGGAATTCCATTTCGCTGCGGCAATCGATGAACAACGCCTTGGGGTTGTCTTCGAGAAACTGCGCGGTCTCTTTCGGGGTCAGGTGTTCCATGGTGTCACTCCCGTGGAGTTGTAGTTGTTGAGTACGCAAGTCGATTATAGCCACATGCTAAAATCGGTGCCAATTCAATACTTTCCAGCGCCTCCCGACCATGCAATCCGACCGCAGTAACGAACTGCGCCAGCTCCTGGCGCAACGTCTTCTCATTCTCGACGGCGCCATGGGCACCATGGTGCAGCGTCACAACCTCACCGAGGCCGACTATCGCGGCACGCGCTTTGCGGATCATGCGCACGACCTCAAGGGCAACAACGACCTGCTGGTGCTGACGCGGCCGGACGTGATCGGTGGCATCCATGCCGAGTATCTGGAAGCCGGTGCGGACATCCTCGAAACCTGCACCTTCAACTCGACCGCCGTATCGCAGGCCGATTACAAGCTCGAAGCGCTGGTCTACGAACTGAACTTCGAAGGCGCGAAGCTGGCGCGCGGCCTGTGCGATGCGGCCACTGCGAAGAACCCGGCGAGGCCGCGCTTCGTGGCCGGCGTGCTCGGCCCGACCTCGCGCACCTGCTCGCTCTCGCCGGACGTGAACGATCCGGGCTACCGCAACATCACCTTCGACCAACTGGTCACCGATTACACTGAAGCCATTCGCGGTCTGGTCGACGGCGGCGCCGACATCCTGCTGGTCGAAACCATCTTCGATACTCTCAACGCCAAGGCGGCGCTGTTCGCCATCGAGCAGTTCTTCGACAAGGCCGGCCGCCGCTGGCCGGTGATGATCTCCGGCACCATCACGGATGCTTCCGGCCGCACACTCTCTGGCCAGACGGCCGAGGCGTTCTGGAATTCGCTGCGCCATGTCCGGCCCTTGTCGTTCGGGCTCAACTGCGCGCTCGGCGCGAAGGAGTTGCGCCAGTACGTCGAGGAGTTGTCGCGCGTCTGCGACTGCCTCGTCTCCGCGCACCCGAACGCCGGTCTGCCGAACGCCTTTGGCGGCTACGACGAAACGCCCGAGATGCTGGCGGGCGAGATCGGCGACTGGGCAAAGAGTGGCATCGTCAACATCGTCGGCGGTTGCTGCGGCACCTCGCCCGACCACATCCGCGCGATTGCGAAAGCGGTGCAGAACGTCGCCCCACGGCGTACCACGACGGCTGACTTTCAGTTGCGACTCAGCGGACTGGAGCCCTGCAACATCGGCGCGGACTCGCTGTTCGTGAACATCGGCGAGCGCACCAACGTCACCGGTTCGCGCGCCTTCGCCAAGATGATCATCGAGGAGCGCTACGACGACGCGCTGCGCGTCGCGCGCCAGCAGGTCGAGAACGGCGCCCAGGTGGTCGACGTGAACATGGACGAAGCGATGCTCGATTCGCATGCGGCCATGGTGCGTTTCCTGAATCTGGTCGGCTCGGAACCGGACATCTCCAAAGTGCCGCTGATGCTCGACTCCTCGAAGTGGGAGGTGATCGAGGCCGGCCTCAAGTGCATCCAGGGCAAGGGCATCGTCAATTCGATCTCGATGAAGGAAGGCGAGGCGAAGTTCCTCGCGCAAGCGCGCCTCGCGCGGCGCTACGGCGCGGCGGCGATCGTCATGGCCTTCGACGAGCAGGGCCAGGCCGACACGTACCAGCGCAAGACGGAAATCTGCAAGCGCGCCTACGACCTGCTGGTCGCCGACGGCTTCCTGGCCGAAGACATCATCTTCGACCCGAACGTGTTCGCCATCGCCACCGGCATTCCCGAACACGACAACTACGCCGTCGACTTCATCGAGGCGACGCGCTGGATCAAGCAGAACCTGCCGCACGCCGGCATTTCGGGCGGCATCTCCAATGTCAGCTTCAGCTTTCGCGGCAACGAGCTGGTGCGCGAAGCGATCCACACGGTGTTCCTCTACCACGCCATCAAGGCGGGCCTGACCATGGGCATCGTCAACGCCGGCCAGTTGGGCGTCTACGACGAGATCGATCCGGTGCTGCGCGAGAAGGTCGAGGACGTAGTGCTGAACCGGAAAGCCAACGCCGGCGATGCGCTGGTCGAGTTTGCGCAGAGCGTGAAGGGGCAGGCGAAAGAACAAGTCGTCGATCTGGCGTGGCGTAATTGGCCGGTCGATAAGCGCCTCGAACACGCGATGATTCGCGGCATCACCGACTACGTCGTGGCCGATACCGAGGAATGTCGCGCCGCGTTGACAGCCGCGGGCAAGCCACCGCTGGCGGTGATCGAAGGGCCCCTGATGGCCGGCATGAACGCGGTCGGCGACTTGTTCGGCGCCGGCAAGATGTTCCTGCCGCAAGTCGTAAAGTCGGCGCGCGTGATGAAGCAGGCGGTCGCCCATCTCGTGCCCTACATTGAGGAAGACAAGAGGAAGACCGGCGCGGCGGCGAAGGGCAAGATCGTCATCGCCACGGTGAAGGGCGACGTGCAC
>PMIH01000091.1 GCA_003158255.1 Rhodocyclaceae bacterium | reverse complement strand
TCGGAATGATTTGTATTTTCCGACACCCAGCGGGGGAGCTGGATGCCTGGTAAAGCCTGCGCGCAAAAGAAACCAACAGTGCCTATGGCTGGCGATATTAGAGAGCAACCCTGACGGCCCACTTACAGCGGCGCGGACAGGCCTCAAATACCTGAACGGCCACTGAAAAACGAGATGTGCGTTATCTGGCTTTGGGTATAGACAGAGCCTGCCGGCCAGATCAGCCGTCGTGCCGGGGGCGGACCAACGTCACCGAACACTCGGCACCCAGGGCAATTCGCGGTGCAACCGCACCGGGATGAGGGGCATAGGCAACCCCTTGGTGAGGCCCCCCGACCATCGGCGGTGCTCCGACCACGATCTGGTCCACCCGATTTATCCGAGCGTAGTCAAGAATGGCACTGGCGATGTCATCGCTCTCCAGGACGTGGCAGGTTCGCCGCTCTTCCGGCAAACCCAACTGAAGTGCCCAATGTTTGAGGTGAACCAGTTCGCGCACATGGGCATTGCCGCCACTGTCGCTCGGATCGCTACTACCGAACAGGGGAGGCACCGGAATCACCGCGACGAGGGCCATGCGGCTCGCAGGACTGGCGATGGCCATGCGACGCACGGCATCCTGGAGTGCTTCCGTTTGCGCCGGTAGATTGTGTCGGGTAGCAACCGCAACCAGAATGATGGGCGCACCGGCGATCCGGGCCGAGGGCGAAGGACACGGCGATGGTTCCCATCCTGCTGCCCGCACCCAGCGCTTGAATCGGTCGCGAACACCTTGGCGGCGCAAGCGCCGACCGCGTTCCCCGACGACAACCTGGTCGCCATGGGTCAGGTCGAATGCCAATTGGGCAGCAGAGCCATACCGGCGCTCCGCGTCGACCTCCAGGCAGCGGAGGATTACCTCCTGCAGCCATTCAGGCACCGCCGGAACGCGCGCCCTGGGCGGCACCGGATCCTGATACANNATGACGCCCAGCGCGAAGATATCGCTGCGCGGATCGCACCGAAGGCCGGCAACCTGTTCCGGCGCCATGTAGGGCGCCGATCCAACCGGCCGGCGAAACTCCTCGGCCAGCAAATCGGGAAAATGCGCGTGATGACCCAGGCCAAGGTCGATCAGGACCGCCTCTCCGTTGTTGCGAAAAACCACGTTCGCCGGCTTGAGGTCGAGATGCGCAAATTGCTGTAAGTGCACGGCATGCACCGCAGACGCCACCGCCGCCATCAGGTGACCAATCTCCGCCGCAGGCAGCGGTAGCTTGTCCAACCATGCGCTCAAGGACGGCCCGACGATCATTTCCATCGCCACATACGGCTGTCTTGCCATGTCGCCCGCCGCCACCAGCCGCGGCACATGCGGGCCGGTCAAGGCGCCCATCATAAGCCGCTCGACCTCATGGCTGACGACACTGACCGAGTCGTCTCCCGGTGCGAGCCGGGGAATTTTCAGGATGATCGGGAAATCCGCCTCCGCGACTGTCTCGACCCGAAACAGAGTCGCCATGCCGCCCGCGTGCAGGCGTTCGACGACGCGGAAGCCATCGATCTCCATGCCGATTTCAATCATGATGGCTCATTCTCCGGTTTCCAGCCGTCGAGCCAAGTGTTCCGGCAAGCCGGCGAGTCGCAGCTTCCTTGCCGCCGCATCGACATCGTAGGGAAGCCGGTAATAGGTGAGGAGCTCTCGATCCCGATCGAACAGGGCATAGGAAGCAGCAGGATTGCCACCGCGCGGCTGTCCGCACGAGCCGACAATGGCCAGCCAATTGCGATGTCCCGCTACAGGAATGGGAACGCCAGGCTCAGGAATGAACGGCTGCGGCCGCCGGTCGGCACCCAGGAAATACAGCACCGGCTCATGGATGTGGCCGCAAAAGACGTACGGCGCTTGGGCCGCGGACATGCTGGCTGCCGCGCGCAGGCCGTCAAACACGTAAGCCCATGGCTCGGATCGATCGGCGCTGGCATGAACAAAATATGCTGGCCCGTCGCGCTTGCTGATCGGCAATCCGGCAAGAAAGGACTTCTGCGCACTGCTCAATTGCTGCCGGGTCCACCTGATCACCGCGGCTGCCGACTCGTTCATTTGTTCGCATGAGGCACCGGACACCGCAGCGTCATGATTGCCCTGGACGACGATGGCCCCCGCTGCGGCGAACTGACTGACGCGATCGACGACAGCCGCGGGATCGGCGTTGTAGCCAACCAGATCGCCAAGAAAAGCATACTGTTCCGCGCCATGCTCGCGAGCATGGTCGAGGCAGGCCTCCAGGGCTTCCAGGTTGGCGTGGACGTCCGCCAGCAGCGCGATGATCACACGTCGATATTACCGTAGAAGAGCGGCCGGCTCAGCCCTAGGCGTCGTGATGGATTGCCCGATCTTTGGTCTCGGGCAAGAACAATGTCCCGAGCACCGCCGTCATGATGGCGATCACGACCGGATACCAAAGGCCGTAGTAGATATCGCCTGTCGCGGCCACCATCGCGAACGTCGTTGTCGGCAGGAAGCCGCCAAACCAGCCATTGCCGATATGGTACGGCAGCGAAAGCGACGTGTAGCGAATGCGCGCCGGGAACAACTCCACCAACCAGGCCGCGATCGGGCCATAAACCATGGTGACATAGATGACCAGGATGGTCAGCAACGCCCCGACCATAACGTAATTCACCTTGCCCATGTCTGCCTTTGCCGGATATCCGGCACCCTTGACGGCATCGCCAAGCGCCTTATTGAATTCTTCCGACCTCTTCTTGAAATCGTCTTTCGCCAACACCCGCCCCTCGAAGCCTTGAACGACTGTCTCGCCGACCTTCACGACAGCGATGGCGCCGGCCGGAGCGACTTCGTTCCGGTAACTGACGCTGTTCTTGGCGAGAAACGCCTTGGCGATATCGCAGGAAGTCACGAACTTCGCCGTCCCGACCGGATTGAACTGAAAGGAGCAGCGCAGCGGATCGGCAATCACGATGACCGGAGATGTCTGCTGGGCCGCCTCCAGATCGGGATTGGCGTAGTGGGTCATCGCCTTGAAGATCGGAAAGTAGGTCGCCGCGGCCAATAGACAACCAATCATGATGATGGGTTTGCGACCGATTCGATCCGAGAGCGACCCAAAGACTACAAAGAACGGGGTGCCAATAATCAGGGAAGCTGCGATCAATAGGTTGGCCGCTTGCGGTTCCACTTTCAGCGTCTGCAACAGAAAGAACAGGGCGTAGAACTGGCCCGTATACCAGACCACCGCCTGGCCCGCCGTGCCGCCGAGCAGAATGAGTATGACCATCTTCAAATTGCCCCAGCGGGCAAAAGATTCCGTCAGCGGCGCCTTCGATGCCTTGCCCTCCTCCTTCATGCGCTGAAAGATCGGCGACTCGTTGAGTTGCATGCGAATGTAAACCGACACCGTCAACAGCACGATCGAGAGCAGGAAGGGCACCCGCCAGCCCCACTCGTCGAAGCTCTTGCCCATCAGCGCCCGGCAACAAAGAATCACCACCAGCGACAGGAACAGGCCGAGGGTGGCCGTCGTCTGAATCCAGCTGGTAAAGAAACCGCGCCGACCCGGGGGCGCGTGCTCGGCGACATACGTCGCCGCACCACCATATTCACCACCCAGCGCCAGACCCTGGAGCAACCGCAGGCACACCAGGATGATCGGCGCCATCACGCCGATCTGCGAATAGTTCGGCAGCATGCCGACAATGGCAGTCGACAGCCCCATGATCAGGATGGTGACGAGAAAGGTGTACTTGCGGCCAATCAAGTCACCCAATCGCCCAAAAATGATGGCGCCAAACGGACGGACGGCAAAGCCGGCGGCGAACGCCAGCAGGGCGAAGATGAACGCCGCCGTTTCATTGACGGCAGAGAAGAACTGCTTGCTGATGATCGCCGCCAGCGAGCCGTAGAGGTAGAAGTCGTACCATTCGAATACGGTACCCAGCGACGAAGCGAAGATGACCTTTCGTTCTTCGGCACTGATGCTACGGTTCTGTGCGGCAGCCACTTCCGCCATCCCGGTATGGTCTCCTCGAAATTCTTGTACTTTTCGCCGCTAGCCGATCGATGCCGGGCCGCTGCGATGAATGGCAGCCATGCCAAGCCTCAGCATCCTAGGAGCGGCGTCTTACGTCCGACTTACTGCCACGCCGGTCATGCCGACGTCGCCCGCCCGAGAGAAGGCAACGGTTACGCTGGTGCCAACTCCCGAATTGCCTTCCGACAAGCGTACGGTAGCCCGATGCAGTTCGGCAATTTCCTGGACGATGGCCAGCCCAAGGCCGCTGCCATCGGCGCCCGTGCCAAGCACCCGATAGAAGCGCTCGAACACCTGCTTGCGCTCGCCGATCGAAATGCCGATGCCGGTGTCCTCGACCAACAGGCTGATCGACGCCTCCGCCTTGACGCGAACGACAACCTGGCCGCCGGAAGGCGTGTACTTGATGGCATTGTCCACGAGATTGCCGAGCATTTCGCGCAGCAAGAACGAACTACCGACGACCGGCGCCGGTGAGTCGGCCGGTTCGAAACCAAGGTCGATTCCCTTGGCAATCGCCTGAACTGCCCATTCACCCGTTACCTCATGAGCAAGGCTGTTGAGATCCACGGGCTGAAAAGCGTCGCTGCTTTCCGTCGTTGCCTCCGCCCTGGCCAGCGAAAGTAACTGATGGGTGAGATGGGTAAGCCTCTCGGCGCTCAATACCACCGCCTGCAGGCGCTCGCGCAGGTGTCCAGCGTCGGTTTCGTGCAGGGCCAGTTCAGTCTGCATGCGCAGCCCCGTCAGCGGCGTCTTCAACTGATGGGCGGCATCGGCAATGAATTGCCGCTGCCCCATCAGATGCTCCTCCAGTCTGACCATGACATCATTGAGCGCGACGAGCATCGGACTGATCTCCGCCGGAATGCCCTTGACGCTGATTGGCGACAAGTCGGTCGGCCGCCGCTGGCGCAACTCCTCCTGTAGGCGCTGCAAGGGCGTGATGCCCTTCGACAGCGCCAGGTAGACCAGCATCACCGCCATGGGCACGATGACGAACTGCGGCACGATGACGCCGGAGATGATACTGGCGACAAGCGCGGTCCGCTTGTTGCGCGTCTCCGCCGCCTGGATCAACACCGGATGGTCTTCCTGATTCGAGAGCAGAAAGACATAGGCGACCCGCACATCCTCGCCCGCAATCTCATCATCCCGAAAGCGAACCTCGCCGGCATCGCTGTGCTCCGGCGGTTCCTCCCACGGGATTTCCTTGTCGCCGAAAACAATACTGCCATCCGGTGCCAGCACCTGATAGTAGAGCCGGTCCTTGGCATCGGAGTGCAGTATGTCGCCAACGGATGCCGGCACGCTCACGGTCGTCCGCCTCGGGTCGACATGGACGAATTTGGTCAGGTTACGGACATGTTCCGCCAGCAGGTCATCATAGGGCCGCTGAGCGATCGTATCCGCGACATGGTAGGTCATGATCACGGACATGGCCCACAGAAACATCAGCAGGATGAGGATCCAGAGCAGAACCTCGCCTAGCAGCGAGTCGAAAGCGTAACTGACTCGCCGAAACCGCTTAATCATGCGCGATAGAATTTTCTAGGCAATAGCCGAGACCCCGCAGGGTAACGATCCGGATGCCGGCCACCTCGAGTTTCTTGCGTAGCCGATGCACGTACACCTCGATGGCATTCGTGCTGACCTCCTCGCCCCAACCACATAGGTGATCGACCAGTTGCTCCTTGCCGACCAGCCGGCCGATGCGCAACAGCAGCACTTCCAGGACCGCCATCTCGCGCGCCGACAGATCGATCATCTGCCCGTTGACCTTGACGATGCGTTCGGCCTGATCGTAACTGAGGGCGCCGAGTTCGATACGAGTTGCCTGGCCGGTACCGCGGCGTGTCAGCGCACGCACGCGAGCTTCCAGTTCTGGCAACGCGAAGGGCTTGGTCAGGTAGTCATCGGCACCGGCATCGAGGCCGCGCACCCGGTCTTCGACATCGTCCTGGGCAGTGAGAATCAGCACCGGCACCGCGCACTTGCGCGCGCGCAGGCGGCGCAGCACCTCGATGCCGGAAAGTTTGGGCAGGCCGAGATCGAGAATCAGCAGATCGAACATCTGGGACAGCAGCGCGGTGTCGGCGTCAAGGCCGTTGGCGACGTGGTCAACGGCGTAACCCGCCTTGCGTAGCGCCCGGATCAGGCCATCGGCAATGACGGCGTCGTCTTCGGCAAGAAGAATTCTCATGACCCGATCAATTCTACTTGTATGCAAGCCACAGGTGCGCCACCAAAAAAAGCAAAGCGCCCGGTCAATAGGTGACGGACTGAGCTTGGGGAACGGAAAAGCTAAGAACACTTCTGGTGCGGCGATGAAGCGCGTCTAGAGTCAGTCGTCGTGGTACGCCGAGAGACGGCCGATGCCCTCAGGAGGAACCTGCAACTCCGCCTGCGTTCTGCCACCTCGGGAACCAAGGCCGGCACACGAGCGATTCCCGTGTTCAAGGGACGCAGAGGATTGGTCGCGGGTCTCGACCGAAGCAGCAACAAGGCGATGCTCGACGCTGCGGACGATGACGCCGGATGTCAACGTCATGGTTGCGGCATCGCGCAGCGTCGCGTTCGTGGGTGCGCTGCTTGCCGTTCCCGGCGTCGAATTGCCCGCGCTCGGCAGCGAGTGGGCGATTCTGCGTCAGCTGTGTCTCGAAAAGAAGCTGGCCGCCAACAGCATTCCCGATGCCTGGCTTGCCGCATCGGTAACGCATCTCGGCGAACACCTCGTCACGTTCGACGCCGATTTCAAGAAGCTGCTCAGAGGCGCGCAGTTGACGCTATTGGTCGCGGAATAACGTTGCAACTCAGGAGCACACCGGGCCGCGGTCGCGATGCCTCGTCTCGCGGGCGCCACCGTCCTTAAGCCGGCGGCGGCGACGCATCGCTCCGGCTCGCCTGCATGAGCCGCTGCAACCACGGCGACATCGCCAGCAAGATTACGCCCGGCACGACGGAACTGCCGACCAGGAACCAGTAGAGCGGAATCCCCATGCGGGCAAGCATCGCCTCCAGGGTGCCGGAGAGGTAGTTGGCGACGCCGAGCGAACAGTACCAGACGCCCATCATCAGGCCGGTCAAACGGAGCGGCGCGACCTTCGACACCATCGACAGGCCGACCGGCGAGAGCATCAATTCGCCGATGGTGTGTAGCGCGTAGACGATCACGAGCCACAGCGGCCCGACCGCGGCCACCTCGGCGCGTCCTTGCGCGTAGGCGAGAACGACGAATCCCGAGCCCAGCACCAACATGCCCAATCCCTGCTTGGCGGAATCGGCAAGGCGCCACCGCGACCGTTCGAGTCGGACCCAGGCGGCGGCAAACAGCGGCGCGAGAAAAATGATCAACAGCGGATTGATGGACTGGAACCATGAGGCCGGAATCTCCCAGCCGAACGCATGACGGTCGGTTTGCTTGTCGGCGAACAGGTTCATGGTGCCGCCGGCTTGCTCGAAGCCCATCCAGAAGAAGATCACGAATGCCGTCACGATGGTGAGGCCGAGCAAGCGCAGCCACTCATCTCGGCGCAACGCCGGCGCCGCACTTCCACCTGCGCCGAATCGCCCGGGCAGCCGCAGCGCCGCCATTGCGACGGCCGCTCCCAGCACGGCCTTCAGCCATGCGGGAACCAGCGCGATAGCGGCCGCGAATGGTGCCCAGAATGTGCCGACGACGACCACCGCGATCATGCTCGCCAGGCTGATGATCGAGATGCGCAGCGCGTCGCGGCCGTCGACCGGATGCTGGCCGTCGCGCAAGCCGGCATTCCCCAGCAGGTGCTGCCAGCGGAGCAAGGTGAACAGGCCGATCGCCATACCGACACCGGCCGATGCGAACCCCCAATGCCAGCCGAATTTTTCTCCGAGCGTACCCGCCACCAGCGGCGAAACGAAGGCACCGAGGTTGATGCCCATGTAATAAATGGTGTAGGCGCCATCGCGGCGTGGATCATCGTCCTCGTAAAGCTGCCCTACCATCGAAGCCGCGTTGGCCTTGAAGAATCCGTTGCCGACGATCAACAGGCCAAGCGCGACATGCAACCAGGATTCGAACGCCATCGCGAAATGGCCGACCACCATGATGACGGCGCCGATCACCGCGGCTTGGCGCAGACCGAGATAGCGGTCGGCCAGATACCCGCCGACGAGTGGCGTCAGGTACACGAGACCGGTATAGATTCCGTAGAGTTCGAGCGCGTCGGCACGTGCGAAATGCAGCCCGTTGACGAGATAGAGGACGAGCAGCGCCCGCATGCCGTAGTAGGAGAAGCGCTCCCACATTTCAGCCAGGAAGATGATCTTCAGGCCGGGCGGATGTCGCTCGAACCGCGATGGAGCGCGCGCGGCCACCGTCACGAGAACATTGCCCGGGCGGGCCCTTCGCTTATCGACATTCCGTCATGGCTTGTGGTCCGGCGCTGCAAGGCCGCGGTATTCAAGCAGGGGGCCGGCATTCGCTGCGCCGCCGTAGAACGCTTCGAAGAGCGCCTTCGTATTCTGGGTGTGGCCGCGCGACAGCACCTTGGCGCGAAGAATGTCACCGTTGGCCCGCGTCATGCCGCCATGGCTGTGGAACCAGTTCCCTGTCGCACGCGCCAGCACTTCGCTCCACAGATACGAGTAGTAGCCTGCCTCGTAGTCGCCGGCAAAGATGTGCAGAAAATACGGCGTGTGATAGCGTGGCGGCACGGCGGCCAATGCAATGCCATTCTTGTGTAGCGCGGATGCTTCGAACGTCATGACCTGGTCGGCCGCGGGCGCCTGCTCGGGCCCGATCTGATGCCAGCTTTGGTCCAGCATCGCCGCCTCGATGTACTCGGTCGTGGCGTAACCCTGATCGAACTTCTGCGCCGCCAGCACCTTGTCGAATAATGCTTTCGGCATCGCCGCGCCGGTCTGGTAATGCTTGGCGAAATGCGCCATCACGGCCGGTTCGCGCGCCCACATTTCATTGAATTGCGACGGGTACTCGACGAAATCGTTCGGCACGCGCGTACCCGAAAGTGTTGGGTATTCGACCTTCGACAGCATGCCGTGGAGGGCGTGACCGAACTCGTGGAACAGGGTGGTGACTTCGTCGAACGTCAGCAGGACCGGCTGACCCGCCGCCGGCTTGCGGATATTGAGATTATTCACGACGACGGGCTTGCAGTCGAACAGCGCCGACTGGTCGACGAAGCTGTCCATCCACGCCCCGCCCTGCTTGTTGTCGCGAGAGAAGAAATCGGCCAGGAACAGCGCCAGCGATGATCCGTCGCTGTCGAACACCTCGAACACACGCACGTCCGGGCGATAGGTCGGCAAGTCCTTGCGCTCTTTGAAGGTGAGCCCGTAGAGCTGGTTTGCCGCGAAGAAAACGCCGTCTTGCAGGACGCGATCAAGGTCGAAGTAGGGCTTCACTTCCGCCTCGTCGAAGTTGTACTCCGCCTTGCGCACCTGCTCCGCATAAAACACCCAGTCCCAGGGCTGCAATGTGAAGGTCTTGGCGTGGGCAGCCTTTGCCTGGACATCGATCAACTTCTGGATCGCGGCCGCCTCCCGCGTGGCGCGGCTCACGCCTGCGCGAGCGACCTGCTTCAGAATCGTGTTCACCGCCTGCGGCGTCCCGGCGTTCGCGTCCGCCAAGACGTAGGCAGCATGGCTCTGGTAGCCGAGCAGCCGGGCGCGCTCGGCGCGCAGCTTGATCATGCGGGCAATGGCGACCGTATTGTCGTTGGCTCCGCCGCTCGCGCGGGCGATCGACGCCCGGTAGATGCGCTTGCGCTGGGCTCGGTTCTTCATGTGCGCGAGCAGCGGTTGTATCGTCGTGTTCTCGATCGTCACCAGCCATTTGCCTTTCAGCCCGCGCGCCGCGGCTGCCTCCGCGGCTGCACCCAATTCTTCCTTCGACAGTCCGTCCAGATCCGCGGCTTGATCGAAGGCGATCGCCGCGTCGGCCGTCGCCTTGAGGACGGTCTGGCGAAAGTCCGTGCCGAGCGTTGCCAGCTGCTCGTTCATGGCGCGTAATTTCGCCTGCTCGGCTGGCGCCAAGCGTGCGCCGGCGCGAACGAACCGGGTGTAATAACGATCGAGCAGTTGCCGCGCTTCGGATCCCTCCGGAAGACTCGATCGCTGCCGATACACCGCCTCGACGCGAGCGAACAACGCCGGATCGAGCAGGATAGCGTCGTCGTGTGCAGCCAGCCTGGGTGCCATCTCCTTTTCAATTGCGAGCGTCGTGTCACTGGAATTGGACTGGTTCAAGTTGAAGAACACCTTCGACACGCGTTCGAGGATGCGGCCGCTGCGCTCCAGTGCGACGATCGTATTGGCGAAACTCGGCGCTTCGGGATTGCGGTCGATCGCCTCGATCTCCCGCCGCTGCTCCACCATGCCCGCCTCAAATGCCGGCAGATAGTGGTGGTCCGCGATTCGATCGAACGGCGGCAAGTGGAACGACAGCGCGCTCGGCTCGGCGAACGGGTTACCCGCCCAGGCGGACGCATCGACAGGGGTCGCATCCATTGCATCAGCTTGCATGGTCAGCGTGATCGCAAACGCCCCGACCGCCATCCGAAATCCCAGCGCCTTCATATTGTTCTTCCTTTTCGTTCGATGCCATTGATATCTTGCCAACGATAATCATCGGACTCATTCTATCGCCGCATCACGTGGTCCCGTTGGGCTGCCAGGGAGCAAGACACCCAGCACGGTTGCCCTTGCGAAGCGCTCTTCATCTGGAACGAAGAGCGAGTTAAGCAGGCCTTCCGCTACCATCCGGTTTCCATGCCGTCCCCAACCGCTCTTGCCATGACTGCCTTGCGCCACCTGATCCTGACCACTGCCCTGCTCTGCGCCAGCGCAGTCCACGCCCAGACCCAGTCCGCCCCAGCCACGCCGCCACCGGCCTGCGACTACTGCAAGGAAAAGCTCCTCACGCTGGCGGCATTGCGCCAGCGCCTGCCGGCGGACTGGCAGCTCGCCACCGAGCGCGATCCGGTCTTCGGTAGCGACATGCTCGTTGTGCAGGCCGGCATGCAGCATCCGCAAACTCTGGTGCTGGTCCACGGCCTCGGCCAGAACGGCTTCACCGACTGGATCAGCGTGATGCCTCAGCTCGCGCAGCGCTACCACGTCGTCACTTTCGATTTTCCGGGCTTCGGCTACTCTGCGAGCCCGAATGGCAAGTATTCGCCCACCAACTACGCCCGGGTACTCAACGGCGTGATCAGCCGCCACGCCAAGGGCCGCGCCATCGTCGTCGGGCACTCCATGGGCGGCGCCGTTTCGCTGCGCTTCGCCAGCAGCTACCCGGCCTTGCTGGACAAGCTCATTCTCGTCGACGCGGCCGGCATCCTGCACCGCACGGCCTACGTCAAGCACAGCGCTCGACTGCCGATAGCCGTCGAGCAGCTGCCCGGGTTTCTGAAGGATAAAGTGGCTCGCATC
>PMIH01000226.1 GCA_003158255.1 Rhodocyclaceae bacterium | reverse complement strand
GACGGCCGCGAAACGAGGGCCAGATGCCCTGCCCGCAAACACGGAATAGTCGATTCCGGAAAGATCAATCAGCTGCTCGAACTTCAGATCGGGATGATCACGCAGGGCCAACGCGACATCACGATAGCTGCTCGCCAATGCCATGACGGAGACTTCCCCATGGCTCA
This sequence comes from Rhodocyclaceae bacterium, assembly GCA_003158255.1. Lineage (GTDB taxonomy): Bacteria > Pseudomonadota > Gammaproteobacteria > Burkholderiales > Rhodocyclaceae > Fen-999. The sequence goes on along the minus strand of PMIH01000226.1, from coordinate 3,756 downwards.
GTACTGGCTCGCCGATGCGATCACCCAGCGCATCCCGCAGCTTTTGACACAGGCGTTCCAGCTTTGCACTCATGGTGGTGTCGAATCCGAATCAGCGGGCGATGGTGTAGGTACGCTTGATCTTGTTCTGCAACTGAATGATTCCGTACAGAAGCGCTTCGGCAGTCGGCGGACAACCGGGCACGTAGACATCGACCGGGACGATACGATCACAACCGCGCACTACAGAATACGAATAGTGATAGTAACCACCGCCATTGGCGCAGGAGCCCATGGAGATAACCCAGCGCGGCTCGGCCATCTGGTCATACACCTTGCGCAGGGCCGGCGCCATCTTGTTGGTTAGCGTGCCCGCCACGATCATCAAATCGGACTGCCGCGGGCTCGCGCGGAAGACTCCGGCGCCGAAACGGTCAAGGTCGTAGCGAGAAACACCGGCATGGATCATCTCGACAGCGCAGCAGGCCAGACCAAAGGTCATGGGCCACAGGGAGCCAGTGCGGGTCCAGTTGATCACCTTGTCCAGCGAGGTCGTGACAAAACCTTCCTGCATGACGCCTTCGATGCTCATTCCCAGTCAAGGGCCCCCTTGACCCAGGCATAGACATAGCCGACGACCAATATGGCAAGGAAAACCAGCATCTCGACGAAACCGAAAATCTTGACCTCCGGCGTACCGACGATCTCCTTGAAAATCGTCGCCCACGGGAAAAGAAACGCGATTTCCAGATCGAACAGTATGAAGAGGATGGCAATCAGGTAGTAGCGCACATCGAACTTCATGCGCGCATCTTCGAATGGTTCGAAGCCGCACTCGAAGGCGGAGAGCTTTTCGCTGTCGGGGCGATTCGGTGCCACCAGCCAACCGAGAAGAATTGGTGCCAACCCGAAGGCCAAGCCAACGAGCACGAACACCAATACCGGAAAGTAGTTTTCCAACACTTCCACTCATCTCCTGCTTGTGGGCACCCGATCGTGCCGGTTGCCTCGTTATAAATGTTTGGTGCCGACGGCGAGACTCGAACTCGCACAGCTTTCGCCACTACCCCCTCAAGATAGCGTGTCTACCAATTTCACCACGTCGGCTAAACCTTTGCCGCTTACCGCTATTGCCGCACAGTCGGCAATTCCGCGCAAACAATATCGCTTATGTGCCAAGAAACGGCGGTTTTACTTCGGAATATCTTTCGCCTTCGAATCCGGCACAGACGGTGTCTCCATCGGCGTTGGCGCCACTGGCAGGGTCTGCACCGTGTCCATGACACTACCCGAGGTTTTCGGTTTCGAACTGGCAAGATAGGTCAGCCCCAGGCTAGTGAGGAAAAACAGCGCTGCAAGAACCGCGGTTGCGCGGGAAAGAAAATTGGCCGAACCAGAGGCGCCGAACAGGCTGCCGGAAGCTCCGCTACCGAACGCAGCCCCCATATCGGCACCTTTTCCGTGCTGGATCAGAACCAACCCAATTACACTCAATCCCACCAGAATATGTACTGAAAGCAATAGAGGGAACAGCATGTCCATTCGATAATCCTTTGTTTGTTCAGCCGGCGACGCAAATGCCAAGAAAATCATCAGCAACCAGCGAAGCACCGCCGATCAGGCCACCGTCTATATCGGGTTGTCCAAACAATTCCTTGGCGTTGGCGGACTTGACGCTACCGCCATAGAGAATCTGCAGCCCTGCCGCCACATGCGCGCTTTCAGCAGCAATGCGGGCGCGAATCAGCGCATGAACCTCCTGGGCTTGCGCGGGCGTAGCCGTCTTGCCGGTGCCGATCGCCCAGACCGGCTCATAGGCCACCACAGCTCTTTCAAGCGCTGCCACGCCGGAACTGGCGATAACCGCGTCCAACTGTCGCGTTACCACCTGAGCAGTAATGTTGGCGTCTCGCTCGGTCAATGTTTCGCCGACGCAGAGGATCGGCGTCAATCCAGCCTTTAGGGACGCAGCAAACTTGGCCGCCACCACCGCATCCGTGTCGCCATAATACGACCGCCGCTCCGAGTGCCCAATGATGACATAGCGGCAACCAAAATCGCTGAGCATGGTCCCGCTCACCTCGCCGGTGTAGGCGCCCTGTATATGTTCGGAAATGTCCTGCGCGCCCCAAGCGACGTTACTGCCCGCCAGGACGGACTGCGCTTGAGCCAGGTAGGGATATGGAACGCATACGGCCATCTGGGCCTTGAGGCCGGCAGCACCAGCCCGCACGGCGGAAAGAAGTGCAAGATTGCCGGCGAGACTGCCGTGCATCTTCCAGTTGCCGGCGACGAACTTGGTGCGGGGCATGTTGCTTTTCTCGATTCACTGTCCTTGGTGAGCCGCGCATTATAGCGGCGCCCTCGCCCGCGAGCAACCAAACCGACTGATCAACCGAATCGGCCAGTTATGTAGTCTTCCGTCTGCTTCTTCTGGGGCTTGATGAATATCTGATCAGTAACGCCGAATTCGACCATCTCACCCAAATACATGTAGGCGGTAAAGTCGGAAATGCGCGCAGCCTGCTGCATGTTGTGGGTAACGATGGCGATGGTGAATTCGTCTTTCAACTCGTCAATCAACTCCTCGATGCGCATGGTCGATATCGGATCAAGCGCTGAAGTCGGTTCGTCCAGGAGCAACACTTCAGGTTTCACAGCAATTCCGCGTGCGATGCACAAGCGCTGCTGCTGACCACCGGACAAGCTCATGCCGCTCTGCTTCAACTTGTCCTTCACCTCGTCCCAAAGTGCTGCCTTGCGCAATGCCCACTCGACGCGATCATCCAGCTGTCCCTTTGACAGGCGGTCATGCAGGCGTACGCCAAAGGCAATGTTCTCAAAGATCGACATCGGAAACGGCGTTGGCTTCTGGAAAACCATACCGACCTTGGCACGCAACGTATTGACGTCAGCGCCACGATCCAGGATATCCTGGCCATCAAGCAGCAATTGTCCTGTCGCACGCTGCTCGGGATAGAGGTCATACATGCGGTTCATGGTCCGCAACAATGTTGACTTACCGCAGCCCGATGGGCCAATAAAAGCAGTTACCTTGCGCTTGTAGATGTCGAGATTGACGTTCTTCAGCGCGTGATACTTGCCGTAATAGAAGTCGAAATTCTGAAACGCAATCTGCGTTTCCAGCGCTACGGCGGAGTCGGTCATCATGGCTAGGTTACTGTCGTTCATCAAAACTTGTGCTTCTCACGGAAAATCACCCGGGTCGCAATATTCAGGCCCAGCACACCGAGGGTAATCAAAAAGACGCCGGCCCAAGCCAGTTCCTGCCAGTCCTTGAATGGACTCATCGCGAACTTGAAGATCGTCACGGGCAGATTGGCCATGGGATCGTTGAGGCTGACGCTCCAGAACTGGTTGGACAACGAGGTAAACAGGAGGGGCGCCGTCTCACCGGAAATACGGGCCACTGCGAGGAGTATGCCGGTCATCACCCCGGCTGCCGAGGCGCGCAAAGTCACGCGGGAAATAACCGCCCACTTTGGCGCGCCGAGCGCAAACGCCGCTTCGCGCAGGCTGTTCGGCACGAGTTGCAACATGTTTTCGGTTGTCCGCACGACGACCGGAACAACGATGATAGCCAGCGCCAGCACCCCGGCAAAGCCCGAAAACTTGCCGACCTGCGCCACGTAGATGGCATAAACGAATAGGCCGATGATGATCGATGGCGCCGACAACAGGATGTCATTGATGAAACGGGTAACACTGCCCAGCCAGCCGCGCTGGCCGTATTCCGCCAGATAGATGCCGGCCATG
>PMIH01000299.1:1811-12567 GCA_003158255.1 Rhodocyclaceae bacterium | reverse complement strand
AAGTCCGACAGGCTGCTAGGCGGCGGGCTTCTTGCCGATCAGTTCGATGAAATAGCCGTCGGGGTCGGCGATGAAGGCGATGACCGTCTTGCCGGCATTCATCGGCCCCGCGTCGCGGACGATGCGTGCGCCCTTGGTCTTCGCTGCCGCGCAGGCGGCGTAGACGTCGTCGACCTCGATGGCGATGTGGCCGTAGGCGTTGCCCGGTTCGTATTGGCTCACGCCCCAGTTGTAGGTCAGCTCGATCACCGTGTTGTCGGCCTCGTCGCCGTAGCCGATGAAGGCAAGCGTGAATTTACCCTCGGGGTAGTCCTTGCGGCGCAGCAGCTTCATGCCGAGCACGTCGGTATAGAAGGCGATGGCGCGGTCGAGATCGCCGGTTCTGAGCATGGTGTGGAGCAGGCGCATGGTTTTCCTTGTCGTGTTTGTGTGGGGCTGGGGTTCGGGGAAAGTCAGTCGTGGTGGTACGCCACTAGGATCGTGAGTTTTCGGCCGTCTGCTGTGCGAAGGCCATAGGTTCGGCGACAAACCGGCGAATTTCGTCGATGACTTCGTCCAGCGCCGGCGCGTCAAGCTGGTTCTTGCCAAGGAAGGCTTTCCACTGGGCGCGCTTCGCTGCGTCCCGGGCAAACTCATCGCTCAGGCCGAGCGGTACCGCCGCTGGCACGGCGGTGCCGCGACGCCGAAACGTTGCCGCAATCGCCTCGCCCAGTTGGCGGGCATCGAGTGCGCCTTCGCGTGCCAAAGCGCGCACGTCGAAGTAATCCTTCATCCGGCTGTTCGCCATGCCCAGGCTCGCGATCGCCTCCAGCTTTTCTGCCACTACCGCCGCACGTGGGTAGACGCGCAAACGCGGTGGCGGCAGATCGTCCAGCAAGGTCGGATAGATCGCTTCCTCTGGCCCCGGTGTGACGGCGTCGCCGTAGCCGACGTCGAGCTGAACCGAGCAGCGCGCGTTACCGAGCATGCCCAGCAGCCGGACGCGCAGGCCACCATAACGCGCATCTTCACGGATTTCCTCGATGCGGGTGGATTCCGGATCGAACGTCATGCCGTCGTCCGCGGCCACGCCGCAGATTTCGCTGATCGTTGCCGCCAGCGTTGCGGCATCCATCGGCCCGAAGCCGAGAAAGTCGGCATCGCGCGTGGGCCGGTGCGGCACGTCGAACCACAGGTCGAACAGCATGGCGCCCTTCAGCCAGTAGACCTCGCGGGCGGGCAGCAGGGACAGTCGATAGAGAAAACGCTCAAGCGCATAGCGCGTCAGGATCAGATTGAAGTCCTCGCCTCGTGCCTTGGCGCGGTTCAACAGGCGGGCGTGAATCGAAGCGGCCAACCCCGCCGTCACGCGACCGCCTCCAGATACGGACGCATCACGTTCGTCACGCGGTTAATCTTCGCGTACCGCCACAGATCATCGGCGCTCGCCTTCCTGGCCCGGCGCGCCTCGCGTAGCACTTCCAGCGCCACGTCCAGTCCGATCTTGTTGCGAAACTTGAAGCAGTCCGCCACGGTCTTGGCGACATTGGTGACGCGTACCACGGTTCCGTCGATCCGGTGCTTCTCCGCCCCGGCCGTGAGTGCCGAATCCGAGAAGCGCACCGTGCGTAGTGGCGGGTAATCCAGCCGCGGCGGATGATCCTTGTTGCCGATGGCGATCCATACCTCGAACGGCGCCTGCGTCGTCAGATCGTGTATGCGCAGGGCCGTGAGCAGGCAGAACAGCACACCGGGTGCACGCTTCGCCACTGTCAGCAGCGCGCCGTGCTCGCCGCTCTGGTAGTCGGGCAGAGCGTACAGTCCGCGCGCCACCCGCAGCACCTGGCCCGTCACCACCATACGCGAAAGCTGGCTGCGCGAGATGCCGGCCGCAACCAGATCTCGCGACCGTACCGTACCGGCCCGACGCAGGAGAGTCTGAAGGTGACGTTCAATGGATGCCATGCCGGTATTGTTCCATAGTTTCGGTAGTTATGAATAAGTACCGAGGGAACGGAACAGCGCAAAGTCAGCCGTGGTGGTACGGCTCGTCGGCCCTTACGCCGCCTGTGGCAGCGGCTCGACTTCCGCGCTAATGGCTTTGGCGCTGGCAATCTCCGCCGTGCGCAGGTCGTAGATCGATTGCAGGTTCAGCCAAGTCTGCGCATCGCCACCGAAACAGCGCGTCAGGCGCAGGGCGGTATCCGCCGTCACGCCGCGCCGCTCCAGCACGATGTCTTTGATGCGCGAGGCGGGTACGTGCAAGCGCTTGGCCAGCGCGTTCGCGCTCAAGCCGAGCGGGTTCAAATAGTCCTCCCGCAACACCTCGCCCGGATGTACCGGGCGCATTCCGTTTTTCACCATCACCGTACTCATTTCCGCGCGATCAGGCGGCCATCAACACGGACACCAAACCGGACGCGTGATTCTCTGCCTTCGGCCGAATCACGATTTCCACATCCCGGTCGAGCAGGGTGATGAAGTGCAGCAGGCGCTCCGACGAGAAGCGCGTCAGCTTGTAGTTGCGCAGTTCCGAAACGTGCGGCTGCGGGATGCCGAAAATTTCCGCCGCCGCAGTTTGCGTCAGCTTGCGATCCTTGATCAGGTCGTTGAGGCGCATGGCGAGCTGCACGCGAAGCTTGCGTTCGCCTGCGTCGGCAAACCCGAGATCGCGGAACACATCGCCGGTTCCGACTTCCACTGCTTCAATCTTCTTTGCCATATCGCACCTCGTAATCGTTGCGTGCCGCCTTCAGACGTTCGTGAATCAGGTCGACGTCGCTCTTCGCGGTCCGAATGCCTGACGGCGACTTCTTCTGAAAGCAGTGCAGGACATAAACCGCCTTCGCGAAGCGCACCGTGTAAGCCACTCGATACGTGTCGCCGTGATGATCCTCGACCAACTCGAATACGCCCGGCCCTTCGCCTCTCCACGGTTTCGCCGATGGCGGTTGGCCGCCCATCTGCACCGCGCCTAGCGCGTAACCAAACTCATCCACCACATCCTCCGGAAAACCGAGCAGATCGCGCTTGGCCGAACCGACCCAGTGCAATGGCCGCTCTGTTCTTGAAGGAGTAGTCATGGATGAAGTATACCTTATTCGGTATGAAGCATGAGGCAGTCAAAGTCAGCCGTCGTGGTACGGCTCGGAGATCAATGACTCTTACCCGTTTGGCTCGCGACCGGAGTCCGCGCGGCAGTGGATGACTTGTTAGCGTCCATTGACGTGGCAAGAGAGAAGTGTTGGGAGTAAAGACGCGTTGGTCGTCGCCCGCCGTGGTTAAATGGATTGAAAGTCATCTGTCGCGATGCGCCATCCATTCCAGTACTCCCTCCGATGTAGGCTTTCCTACAAGCCTCCTCTCTGCCAACCCATTGAACTATAAGTAATCTCCCTCTGGCATGGCCATTGCAATGGGAGGGGTGTCCTCCAATTTCAGGCGCCCAATGCCATGGCCGAAATTCTTAAACGCGCGAAACCGCTGGCGGTCAGTCCGCTGAAGGTCAGCCAGCCCGTCGGGGCGTCGCTGGCCTTTCTGGGCTTGCGGCATGCGATTCCGATGATGCACGGCTCGCAGGGGTGTACGGCCTTCGGCAAGGTGTTCTTCGTGCGGCATTTCCGCGAGCCGATTCCGTTGCAGACGACGGCGATGGATCAGGTGTCGACGGTGATGGGCGCGGACGACAATGTCGTCGAGGGGCTGAAGACGATTTGCGAGAAGAATTCGCCGGAGATCATCGGCCTGCCGACGACGGGTTTGTCGGAGACGCAGGGGACGGATATCCGCCGGTTGGTGAAGCGCTTTCGCGAGGAGTATCCGCAGTTCGACCATATCGTCGTGGTGCCTGTGAATACGCCCGATTACACGGGCTCGCTCGAATCCGGCTTCGCAGCCGCGGTCGAGGCGATCATCGAATGCATGGTGCCCGAGCGCGGCGAGCAAGAGTCAGTCGTGGTGGGACGCCGTCGTCGGCAGGTGAATGTGCTGGCTTCGTCGGCGCTGACGCCCGGCGACATCGAGGCGCTCAAGGATTGGATCGAGGCTTTCGGGCTGCGGCCGGTGGTGTTGCCGGACATCGGCGATTCGCTCGACGGCCACTTGATGGACGGCAAGTTTTCCGCGCTCACCGTCGGCGGCACGCCGAAGGCCGAAATCGAAACGATGGGTGAGTCGATTGCGACGCTGGTGATCGGCCGTTCGCTCGATCGTGCCGCGGATGCGCTCAAGCGGCGTACCGCCGTGCCTGACTTTCGCTTCGACCACCTGATGGGCCTCGACGCCTGCGATGCTTTCACGCAAACGCTGGCGCAGATTTCCGGCCAGCCCGTGCCTGAGAAAATCGAACGCCAGCGCGCGCAGTTGCAGGACGCGATGGTGGATACGCACTACCAGACCGGCTTCGCGCGCGTCGCGCTGGCGCTGGACCCGGACCACCTGATCGGTTTCGCGCGATTCCTCACCGGCATGGGCGTGGAGATCGTCGCCGCGGTGTCGCCGGCGCGGGCCGAGGTGCTGGCCGACATGCCCTGCGCGACGGTGCAGATTGGCGACCTCGAAGACCTCGAACACGCCGCGTCCGATGCTCAGCTGGTGATCTCCAATTCGCACGCCGTCGGCACCGCCGAACGGCTGGGCGTGCCGCTGCTGCGCGCCGGTTTCCCGCAATACGACTGGGTGGGCGGCTATGCGCGCACCTGGATCGGCTACCGCGGCGCCCGCCAGGCGCTGTTCGATTTCGCCAACATCATCCTGGGCCAGCACCATGACACCCCTGCCTACCGATCCATCTTCCGTCCGGTCGAGGAAGCTGGCCCTGGCGTGGTCAAGCACTGAGGACGTGCCCGCCATGCTCAAGGTCGCCTTCGCCACGGATGATCGTGCCCGCGTCAATCAGCACTTTGGCGCCTCGGTCGGCTTCGCGATCTTCGCGCTTGACGGCGAGCGTGCGCGGCTGGTCGAAGTGGCCGAGTTCGCCGAGGAATCGATGGACGGCAACGAGAACAAATTGCCGGCGAAGATCGCGGCGCTCGCCGGCTGCGCGGCGGTGTATTGCCTGGCCGTGGGTGGCTCGGCGGTGCGTCAGTTGATCGCCGGCGGCGTGCAGCCGATCCGCCTGGAAGAAGAGACGAGCATCGAACGCTTGCTCGCCGATCTGCAAAAGGCCGTGCGCGAAGGCGGCGTGCCCTGGGTCGAGAAGGCGCTCGGGCGCGACAAGGACGCAGGCCGCTTCGACCGCATGGCGGCGGAGGGCTGGCAGGAATGAGGGCCGCACGTTGTTGCCATTGGCGTACTCCCGCGGGGATTCCCTCCGGTCACACCACGGCTGACTTTCAGCAGTTTCGTAGCACCGATTCATCCAAACTTACCGGAGCATTTCAATGAGCAGCGACCCGATTTTCGAAACCGATTTCATCAAGGAAATGCTGCGCCAGTTGCGTGCGCTCGACAGTTACGGCATCTGGGACGGCCAGTCGCCTGAAGCCATTCTTGCTCCGCTGGTGCTGACCAAGGCGCGCAAGGCCGAGATTCCGATGATCGGCGATCCGGATGAAGAGACGCTGGCGCGCGTCAAGGCCTTCTACAACGCCATCGCGGTGCTGATCGAAAAGGAATGCGGAATGATGGCCGTGACGATGGTGCACCTGTCGCACGAGGGCTTTGGCCGCGTGCTGATCACCGTCGGCAAGCTGGTGGTGCTGGACCGTACGCTGCGCGACGTGCATCGCTTCGGCTTCGAGAGCCTGTCGAAAGCGAAGACCGAGGCCGACAAGTATCTGTCCGTGGCGCTGGAGATCATCGGCAAATACCCGGAAGTCGCCGGCATGTGAGGTCGCCATGAGCGAAGAGGAATTGAAGGATCTCGACAAGGAAGTGAAGCGGCTCAAGCGCATTGCCGGCGAATGGGCGGCGCAGATGCACGACTTGGTCGAGGAGCGGCTGCCCGCCGCGTATCAGGAAATCCCCGGGCTGGCGCAATCGACGTTCGATGCGTGCCGCGCCTGGGCGGAAGCGAATTCACGTTTAACCACTATGCAGAAAGGATGAAATCATGACTGCCGCTGCTTCAGTTACCCGGGGTGGCACCCCCTGGACCCCGATCTACGTCGAGGCAATCGATTCCAAGGTCTGTATCGGCTGCGGCCGCTGCTTCAAGGTCTGCCCGCGCGACGTGCTGACCCTGCAAGATCGCGGCGACGACGAGGTCGACGACGATTGGGATGATGAGGATGCCAAGGCCATGATGATCGTCAAGAACGCCATGGATTGCATCGGCTGCGGCGCCTGCGGTCGGACCTGTCCGAAGGGTTGCTTCAAGTTCGTCGAGGCGTAAGCGCATGCCCAGACCGCAGAAGCACGTCTTCGTCTGCTCGCAGTCGCGGCCGCTCGGTCATCCGCGCGGTTCCTGCGGCCAGCGCGGCTGCTCGGACGTCGTGGACGAGTTCATGTTCCAGTTCCAGCAGCGCCAGTGCTTCGACAAGGTGGCCGTTACGCCTTGCGCTTGCATCGGCCCCTGCGGCCAGGGACCGAACGTTCTCGTCTATCCCGAGGGCGTGTTCTACACGGGCGTCAGCAAGGAAGATGTGTCGGCGATTTTCGACGAGCATCTTCTCGGCGACAAACCCGTGGAGCGTCTGCGCGCGCCGGCGGACCAATGGTGACAACGTGCTGATGGATGGTGCGGCGCCGCGGCTGATTCTGTTCCACAAGCAGAAGAGCAGCGCGCGCACGCGCTTCCTGCGCTTCGCCGACACGGTGGTGGCCTTCGCGCCGCTGCCGGCGTCGGCGACGCTCAACGCCGAATCCGGTTCGGTGCGTCCACACCCGGCCGCGCATCTGCGCGCGGCGGAAGAACGCTTGTCTCTCCCAGCTGGTTCGCTCGAATCGGTTGCCGATTTTTCCGCCGACGTGGCCACCACGGACGGCACTGTGCCGGTGCTGCTGGCCGGCTTCACCAGCATCGATCCGCCCTTTGCGGCGGTCGAGGCCATCGGCGCGCGCTTCGTGGCGATCACCGAGGCGCGCGGGCTGCCGGCGGTCGAGCTGGAACTCCTGCGTCGCGCCTATGAGGTGCTGATCGGCTGATCTGCCACAGCCTTGATTGGCAGCCGGATGGTGAACGTGGTACCGGTGCCGACGGTACTTTCAACGTCGATCTTGCCGCCGTGCTTCTTGACAATGTCGTAGGCGACCGAGAGGCCAAGCCCGGTGCCTTGGCCGACGGGCTTCGTGGTGAAAAACGGCTCGAAGATCCGGCCGACGATTTCCGGCGCGATGCCGCAGCCGGTATCGGAAACCGCCGCAATGATGAAGTCGCCTTCGCGCCGGGTCGTGACGCGGATTTCGCCCTGTGTGGCAATGGCGTGGGCGGCGTTGAGCAGCAGGTTGAGAAATAGCTGGCTCAGCAAGTGCGGCCGGCATTCAATGGCCGGTAGTTCACCGTATTCCCGCACCACCGTCGCCTTGGCGCGCAGGGTGTTCTCGGTGGTGGCGATGGTGCTTTCGATGCATTCGTTCAGGTTGATTTGTTGCACTTCGGCTTCGTCCACGTGGGAGAAGCTCTTGAGTGCCTGGACGATGTCGCGTACGCGCTTGGCGCCGCTGACCGATTCGCTGATCAGCGTCGGCAGGTCTTCGAAAAGGAATTCGAGGTCGAGGTCGTTGCGCTGCTGGGTCAGTGTGACGCGAACCGTCTCGGGACACTGGGCCGCAAGTTGGTCGGTTGCGTCGAAGTAGGTCTTGAGCGTTTCGCCGTAGTTCTTGAGCGTGCCGAGGTTGCTCTGGATGAAGCCCATCGGATTGTTGATTTCGTGGGCGATGCCGGCGGCCAACTGGCCAATGGAGGCCATTTTCTCCTGCTGGAGGAGCTGGGCCTCGGCGGATTTCAGTTCCTCGTAAGCGGTGGCCAGTTCCCGGTTCTTGTTGGTCAGGTCTTCCCTGGCCTGCGCCAGCGCGCCGACCATGCTGTTGAAGGCAGTCGAGAATGCGCCGAGAAAATCGACGCGCTGCGCGAAGTCGCCGGCGGCGACTTGCTGCGTTTGCCAGGTCAGATGCCGCAAGTTGGCATGCAGCCCCTTGAGGGCGCCGGCCAATGGACCGCGGCGGGCGAGCGGGACAGCAAGATCTCCCTCCGTCATCGCCCGCAGGTAGTGTGCGAGTTCGGCGAGGTAGGCAATCAGTTCGCCGACCTCCTCCTTGTATTCACAGTCGGGCGGCACCTGGGCAGGAACCTGGCCCGCCGCGAGCGCCTTGAGGAGGTCGGACAGAACTGTCATGCGGCTACCGGATCAGCCACGACGGTTGCCTCGAACCGGCAGGTACGGTCGCCGGTGCACCAGCAGTCAATCTCCTTGACGCGGAACTTCAAGCCGGAGAACGATTCGAGTAGTGCCGAAATGAAGCCTTCGTCGTAGGTACAGATTTCATAGCTCAGTTCCGGCAGGCCGGAGCAGTCGAGGTCTTCGGACACGGTCAGCAGCAGGCGTCCGTGGGCCAGGTCTTCCTCCTCGACACGCAGGACGCCGATGGACATGTCGCGCAGCGCGTCTTGCAGCTTGCGGACGAATTCGCCGAGATCGGTCGTCTTGCCGATGACATGGTTGTAGAAATGAGTGCCCGCCAGAAATCCCGCATCATAGAAGAGCTTGTCCGCCTTTTCCGTTCCGTAGGTCTCCTCCAGGACGTCGCGGAAACAGAACTGCATGAGCCGATAGACTTCGACCCGCGTTGTGTCTCCAAGATTGGGGCGTCCCTTCTTCAAATCGCCGAGTAAGTCCCAAGAGAAACTGTATTTGCGATTCGCAATGTCGTTCATGGCATGGCCTCCCGTTATGGCTGAGCAATGTCGCAACTGGCAGGGTGCGACTTCCGTATTTCTTAAGTGATAGTTCTACGAGCCATCGAACCGACGCCATTATGCAACCAGATTGGAGAGAAGGAAATCCGCAGCGATACCTATATTTGACGATTTGTCACAAAGGCGACAATACTGGTCGGGCTTCAAGTGGTTGATTAAGCGGTATTTGTCGGTGGCACGGGCTTTGCACTCCTATTGGAAACCCCGTCAAGGAGAGCGCCATGTGGGACTATTCGGAAAAGGTCAAGGAACACTTCTTCAGCCCGCGCAACTCCGGTGTGCTTGAAGAAGCCAACGGCGTCGGCGATGTCGGTTCGATCTCCTGCGGCGACGCGTTGCGGCTGATGCTGAAGGTTGATCCCGACAACGAGCGCATTCTCGAAGCGAAATTCCAGACTTTCGGCTGCGGTTCGGCCATCGCTTCCAGCTCGGCGCTGACCGAGATTGTCATCGGCAAGACGGTCGACGAGGCGCTGAAGGTGACCAACCAGGACATCGCCGACTACCTCGACGGCCTGCCGCCCGAGAAGATGCACTGCTCGGTGATGGGGCGCGAGGCGCTGCATGCGGCCATCGCCAACTATCGCGGCGAGGTGTGGAGCGACGACCACGAGGAAGGCGCGCTGGTCTGCAAGTGCTTCGCCATCGACGCGGTGCTGATCGAGGAAACCATTCGCGCCAACAACCTTTCGACGGTCGAGCAGGTCACCAACTACACCAAGGCCGGCGGCAGCTGCGCGACCTGCCACGAGGGCATTGAGGAAATCCTGGCCAAGGTCACCGGCGAGCGTTGCACAGCGCCGGCGGCGCCCGAAACCAAGCCGGCGGCGACCCCGCCGATCAACGGCAAGCCCAAGCTCACGAACTACCAGCGCATGCGCAAGATCGAGGAAGTGATCGAGGCGGTCCGCCCGCAACTGCAGCGCGACCACGGCGACATCGAGATCGTCGAGGTCGAGGGCCGCAATATCTACGTCAAGCTGCAAGGCGCTTGCCACGGCTGCATGATGGAACAGGCGACGCTGGGCGGCATCCAGAGCCAGATCGCCGAGGCGCTGGGCGAGATGGTGCGCGTGCTGCCCGTCAGCCAGCACAAGCCCACGGGCCACTGAGGGGCACCGACATGAAACCCATCTACATGGACAACAACGCGACGACAGCCTGCGATCCGGCTGTGGTCGAAGCGATGCTGCCGTTCTTCACCGAACAGTTCGGCAATGCGTCGTCGATGCACAGCTTCGGCAACAAGGTCGGCCTGGCGCTCAAGGAAGCCCGCGCCCAAGTGCAGGACCTGCTTGGCGCCGAGCACGATTCGGAAATCGTGTTCACTTCCTGCGGCACCGAGTCGAACTCGACGGCGATCTTCTCCGCACTGAAGGCGCAGCCTGAGCGTAATCAGATCATCACTACTGTGGTCGAGCATCCGGCCATCCTCGCGGTCTGCGAGCAGCTTGAGAAAGAGGGCGTAGTCATCCATCGTCTGAAAGTGGACAAGCGCGGCCGGCTCGACCTCGACGAATACAAGGCGCTGCTTTCGCCGCGCGTGGCACTGGTGACGGCGATGTGGGCGAACAACGAATCGGGCACCATCTTCCCGATCGAGCAGATGGCCGAGATGGCGTTTGATGCCGGCGTGATGTTTCATACCGACGCCGTGCAGGCCGTCGGCAAGGTGCCCATCGACCTGAAGAATTCCAAGATCGGCATGCTCTCGCTCTCGGGCCACAAGCTGCATGCGCCCAAAGGCATCGGCGTGCTGTATCTCAGGCGCGGCCTGCGTTTCCGGCCCTTCCTGCGCGGTGGCCATCAGGAGCGCGGCCGTCGGGCCGGTACCGAGAATTCCGCGTCCATCGTCGGCCTCGGCGTTGCATCGGCACAGGCCAAGGAGTACATGGCTTTCGAGAACACCGAAGTGAAGCG
>PMIH01000299.1:0-1798 GCA_003158255.1 Rhodocyclaceae bacterium | reverse complement strand
TCGCTGGAACCTTCGCACGTCATGCGCGCCATGGGCATTCCCTACACGGCCGCACACGGCACCATCCGTTTCTCGCTGTCGCGTTACAACACCGAGGCTGAGGTTGATCGCGTCATCGAGGCTGTGCCGCCGATCATTGCCCAACTGCGCAAGATCTCGCCCTACTGGGGCGAGAAGGGACCGAGCGAGCAGCCGGAGGCCGATTTCGCGCCACAGTACGCGTAGGCGGCCCTTGCAACCCATCAGTTAGGATCGTCTGCGTTCGCCAACTCGCGCGAATGACGGTGAGGCTGGTCAATTGTTCGCCGAAATCAAGTGGATCGGGGAAACCCGGAAATCCATCATCAGGCCACCTTCAATTGGAGGCCTGCCCAGTCGATCAAGATCTTCGGCTGACAGGATCCGGATCTTTGCCGCGTCCCGTATTCGGTTGAAGACGCCATTGCGCCACTGGTGCACTTCGTCCAGTTTCTGAGCGTAGGTATACGAGTGGCTGTTGTCGTTGTAGTAGTCGTCGAATTTGTTGCGGCCAAGGTAGATTGCGTTGGAGCCCTCGTAGCCAGTCTTCTGCGCCGAGACGGGGTCGGTGTTCAGAAGATAGATCCAGTCCCCAGGAACGAAGTTTCTGGCAGCGATGCCGCGCTGAATTTGCAGAACCTTGCCAGGTCGTATGAGTTCGGCGGGATCAAAGCCCTTTTCGAACGACCACATGCTGCCTGGTTCAACATCCAGCAATGGCTCCTGATCTGCCGCAAGCCGTGCTTCGATCCACTTCAGGCGGGAAGGGTCCTTCCTGACGCGGTGGTAGTAGTCCAGCGTACCTTGGATGAAGACCAGCTTGGTGGCGGTGTAGCAGCCGATGGAATATTTCCCCTGGCTGGCGAACGCGTCGTTGAAGGCGGCGCGGAGCGAAACGTTGGGCAGGGGCGTTCCCTCGCGCCAGTACTTCGCGTTCCAGGCAGCGGATTCTCCATCCGGCCAAAGCCAGTTCAGGTCTTCCGACCAGGCGACGATATTCTGACGAAGGCCGACGAGATCCTTTAGTGCCTCCAGAGTGCAGTTCTCACCGCTAAACTCGGTGAGGCGCCCGTGCTGAAGAAGTGCCAGGACGATTTCCTTCCTGGAGACGGTCATGACCTGCCGCATTTTTCCGTGTCCTGCCGGCAGCCGGACGACGTGATCGCGCAGCGCATACTCCGGTCTTTGGTTGAGTCGGAGCGTGTCGACGTCATCTTTCGGCGTGTTCAACGTAAAGATGAGATTCCCGTTCGCTCGCTCCGCTTTCGTCACCACGAGGCTGCGAGCGATTCCTAGCGAAGCGAAGTACTTCGGCATGCCCTTCTCGATGCGTGCGAGACGATCCGGGCCGCAGGAATAGCGGATGCCTTCGTCGGTCGCGGCAACGTCGTGACAGAGCCAGATCGACAACAGACCGAGCATGGTCCGGAGCAGGCAGGCGCTTGAGGTGTTCATCGCGAGCCGTCGCTGCCGGTCATCGACATTTGGCTACCCCATGATGCGATCATAAGTCGCCTTGTCGGCCTCGTAGCAGCCGCAGGATGCGGCTTCCAGGCCACGGCGATCGAGAATCGTGATGTCGCCGCGGCTGTATCTGATCAGCTTGAGCTGTTGCAGCGAGGTGGCAGCCTTGGTTACGCCAACACGACGCACGCCCAGCATGTACGCGAGGAACTCGTGCGTGACATGGAACTGGCCGGAATGCGCGCGGTCCTCGGTCATCAAGAGCCAACGGGCGAGGCGTGCCTCGACCACGTGGAAGCGGGTACAGGCGGCTGTT
>PMIH01000040.1 GCA_003158255.1 Rhodocyclaceae bacterium | reverse complement strand
AGCCGGTGTTGCCCTTCTCGGACAGATTGGTGAACCAATTTTCCCGCGGAATATTCAAGCCAGCTTCGGCCAGCCCAGCTGCAACGGGATCGGCGAAATAGTTAGAGGAGATGTGTGGCAGGAACCAGTCGATTTTTTTCGCCGCCAGGTCGTACTTGTTGACTAGGTTGCGCAGGGGCTCGGTGAGCGTGGCCCGCACGACGTTCTCGTTGAGCAACTTCACGTCCTGTTTTACCGCAAACACCGAACGCGTCGCCCATTCATTGGTCGAGAACTGTTGCCACCCGGTCAACGTGGAATCGGGGTTCTTCTCCGCGCCGGAGTACATGCATGTCGGCAGCTCGTGCGCCGCCGAGGACATTTCCACCCAATGTACTTTCAGGCTGAGCGGTCCGCGCGGTGCGTTCTCCAACAACACCGCACCGGCACCGTCCGACAACATCCAGCGCAGGAAATCCTTTTCAAAGGCGATCTCCGGGCGCTCGCCCAGTTCCAGCACTTTGTGCTCCGACTCGGCTTCGAAATTGATTCCGCGCAGGCCGACCGAAATCAGTTCGGAGGCCACCGCCACGGCGCGTTGCGCATCGCCGCCCCGCACCGCCAGCCAGGCGTACTTGAACGCCGCCGCACCGGCGACACAGATCCCGGCGAGAGACACCACTTCCAGTCGCGGCCATCCCAAGGCACCATGCACCATCACGCCGTGCCCCGGCATCAACTGGTCGGCCCTCGAGGTGGCGGCGGCCAGGCAATCCACCGGGCCGATATCGCCCAGCGCGCGCACGGCTTCAGCTGCCATCTCGGCGTTAGACATGACGGGTTCGCCGGTGACGCGGTCCAGCACGTAGTGGCGGTGTTGAATGCCGTTGCTGCGCAACACCATACGGCGCGCCCGGGACGGCCGCCCGCCAACCATGCCGAGCACCGCTTCCATCTCGTCGTTGCCGACAGGCGCCAGCGGCATGTAGGCGGCCGTGCGGGTTACAAAAACCTCATTGNNGTGCATCATATCTTTGCTTGAGCAGCGCGAATCGTCGCCGCAAGAACGGACGCAACAGCGCCTGAATCAGCAGGCTGACCGGCACGACGGTCAAGATGATCGCGATCAGGAAAGTCACGTACGCGATCAGGAACGGCCGGCGCCGCAACTGCCCAGGCTTGCCGACGGCGAGCAGCAACTTGCCCCACAGGTAGAAACTCCGCGTGCCGACTTTCTCGCTGAAGAGGAGATGCGGATCGGCGTCCACCGCCCTCAATCCCGTCAGCAGCGGCGCGCTGCCGCGTTCCTGGTCGTCGTGCAGTGCATCGCGTAGCGCCAAACCGAAACGGCGGGCGGCCCGGATGCTGTCGACATCCACGCCGGCCGGCGGCATGCCCGGCAAAATATCGCGCTTGCCGGTCAGCAGCCACAATGGCGTGGTCAACAGGCTGACCATGGTCGGACTGGGGTCGACGAGAACGACGTTGTCGAGCAGGCGCGCACCGCAGGCAGCTAGTAACCCTTTCACCTTGTCTTGTGCCAGTAACCACATGTTGCGGCAGGCAATAACGGTGACGACGGGCTTGCCCGCCAGCAACCTTAGCGCCACCGGGCTTGTGAGGAAAGCAGTGATCGGTAGCGATGGCGCCAGAAACCAGACCTGATAGGGCAAGATCACCAGATCGAAATCCTCATCGCCGTTCAGTGATAGCGGCTGCAGCGGTGGCGCGATCATATGGGCGGATTCGGGAAAGGCGTCGAGAAAATCGAGAAACCGCCACGGAAAGGGATAGGGCTTGACCGGCCGCAATGGCTCGACGTGCACATCGATGCCGGCATCCTGCTGTAGCGGCTCGATGATGCGCTGAGCGATGGCAGTGAGCTGGCCGGTCTGCGAGTAGGAAAGTACCAATACGCGCTTGGTCNNATGGGCCGGCAATTGGGTTGTGTTTGGTGCAGGCACGCAATCGGATGGGCAAGCCAGAAACAAGGTGCCCGATTCTACCGTTCCATCCCCCGCCCACCAATACAGTGCTGGTTCGAGCGAGCGATATGCAAGCTCTTTGGCGCAATGTTCAAGTAACTGACCTGCGGTGAAAATATCTCGACCGCGAATGCGGGCTTGAAGTCGATGCCTTTTGCCTCACAGGGGCGCAGGCGCAGCCAGTGGGTCAGGCCACCATCCATTTCGTCCACCCAGCCAAGCAGCAGCCCGCCACTGCCGGCCTGTGTAGCGGCCAGGAACAGCATCGATTGCAGTTCCGTGCCAGCAAGGAAGCTGGCATTGCCTTGCCACTGCATCCGGGCGGCCAGCAATGCGAGCAGCTGGCTCGGTTGGGTCTGCAAGAACGTGAGCGGCATGGGCAGATCGTCATGCATCTGTTCCAGTGCGGCAATCGTCGCGGCATGGGGGCCGTGTTCGCTTGCCAGTATCACCACGGTATCGTGCGGCAAAGTCGTTTCCCCGGCATCGGCCATGCAGCGCAGCGCGCCGTATAGACCCAGTTCGGCCCAGTCGCCGATTCGCCGCGGCTTCTCGCCCAGCATTACGGCCAACTGTTCGCGCCAATCGGTGGGCGGCGGCGCGGCGATACAGCGCCCGCTGACGAGAAAGGTATTCACGCGTGCTCCAGCACCACGGTCGTGTGACTGCCGCCGAATCCCAGCACCGTCGCCATGAGGCGGCGCACGGAGTTTGGCGCCTCCGTGGCGAGATTCACGCCCAATGTTTCATCGACTGCATCCGCGTACCTTGGCCACGCGCCATGTTCCAAACACGCAGTAAGGAGGGCGACTTCCGCGGCGCCGGATGCGCCCATGGTGTGTCCCAGCGCGCCCTTGAGGGAAACCAGCGGGGGCAAGCGGTCGAATGCCGCCCGCAAACCGTCTGCCTCGATCAGGTCGTTGCCCGGGCTTCCGGCGGCTTGCACTTTGACCAGGTCGATCTCGCCGGCCGCCAGGCCAGTCGTTGCCAGCGCCTGTCCGTACATGCGTTCGATCGCGGCTGCCGATGCACCGGTGGACTGCCTTCCGTCCACCACATTGGCGCCACCCAGAATCTTCCAGGGAGCAGAAGTGCTGGTGGACAACCGCAGTGCTGCGACCGCCTCTCCGAGCACGAGGCCATCGCGGTGCACTCCGAAGGGTTTGCTGCCAGTGCGGGAGAGCAATTGCAGGGCCGCGAAGCCGCCCAGCGTCAGGCAGTTCTCCAGCTCAATGCCGAGCACGAGTGCCTCGTCGACCGTGCCGCTGTTCAGTACTGCCTGCGCGGCAATCAGGGCGTTGAGGCTGGAGGTGCAAGCGGTGCTGATCGAATACACGGGGCCGGACCAAGCCAGCCATCCGGCGACGGTGTCGGCAAACGCGCGATAGTCGCCCGCATACGTTCGAGCCGCGGCCGGTTCCACGGCGCCGATGTCGAACGAAGAAGTGGCGATGAACAAAGCGCCGCGGCCCCCGGGTCGTGCTCCTGCTTCGTCGGCCACTCGCAGTACGAGGTCCCGTGCGCGCTCGTTCCAGTCGGGCAGGTCGTAAGGGATGGCGTAGTAGGGAAAGTCCCCACCCAAACCGCCAGGCAACAAGCGGGATTCGGCTGTTGCGCCGCCGTCGCGTAGCTTCGCCAGTGAAGTTGCTACATCCAGCCCGAGCGCACACGCCAAGCCGCGGCCGGCGATATGGACGGCCGTCATGCGCGAAGCCGGGTTTGCAGATGTTCCGCCAGGGCCAGAAGCGACACCAGGGCGCGCCGCGTTTCCTTGCTGTCCGGCATGCGCACGCCGTACTTTTTCTGGATCGCCATGGATATCTGCAAGGCGTCGAGCGAGTCGAGCTCCAGTCTTGAGTCCGTACCGAACCACGGCTCGTCGTTGCGCAGGCCATCGGCCGGCTCGGTCTTGTCCACGGCGGCCAGGACGTACGCCTTGAGCTCGACCAGGAATGCCTCATCGCTATTGTTCATATGCAAGCATGTCCGGCAAATGCCGTCCAACGCTGGTCCGCGCTACGATGCTTGCCCGACTTACAGGTCAGTTGGAGGTGTTGCCGTCATTGAATCAGTGGGAGGGCCAGAGGGGCTCTGGCCCTCCCACTGAAGTTGGTGCCGGGCGCAGCTTAGGGCTTCTTGGCCCAGGCGACGCAGGAGCCGTTGGGATTGACTTCGGTATCGCCGGCGAAGATCTTGCAGCCGCCGAGGTCCTTCGGGGTCTTGCCCGGGACGAACTGCGCGCAGTTGGAGCACTTCTTGTCGCCGTCTGGCGTGTCCTTGTACTTCATTGAGGTGCGCAGAGCATCGTTCTTCGCGGCGAGGGCAGCGACGGGGATCATGGCGATGGCGATGCCACCGATCTTCAGCAGGTTGCGACGGGACTCGTTCATGTTGCCTCCTTCTCTTGATGTTCAACAAAGTGGTAGGGGGTGCTCGCTTCGCCATAGCGCAAGGCATCGACGGCCACCGGATTGTATAGGTGAATTCTCCATCATGCGCTCGGAAGGCGAGGTGCAGGTCGGCCACAAAAAAAAGCCCCGACAGAGACGTCGGGGCTTTGAACTCCAGCCTTATTGGGGCTGGGAGGAGGAGACAATCGTGATCAGGCGACCTTCTTTGCCTTCGGGGCGGCGCTGACGGCCTTGACGGTGGCGCTGGTCGCGGCGGCAACGTTGGCTTCGGCGATTTCGGCGACCTGCTTGGCAGCCTTGGTCATGCTGTCGTAAGCCGAGTTGGCGGCGGCGATGGCGGACTTGACGGCAGCAACGGCGACATCGGAGCCGGCCGGGGCGTTCTTGACGGCCTTGTCGAGCGCGGAAGTCATGGTCTTGTTGGCTTCGGCGAACTGGGCTTCGAAGACCTTGGTCAGCTCTTCCTGCGTCGCCGACGCGATTTCATAGATGCTGCGGGAGTAGGCAACGGCCTTCTCGACGGTCGGCTGGGCCAGCGAAGCCTGGATGTTCATCAGTTCCTGAATATCCTTGGCACCCATCAGCGCCTTGGCGCTGGAGACGGTGTCTTCCAGCAGGTTGCGGGCGGTGTTCAGATTCAGGGCGGCGAGGCGCTCGGCGCTGGCGAAGGCGGTATTGGCCAGGGTCAGAATGGATTCGATGTTGGCCTTGTTGGCGGAAGCCATTTGCTCGGGGGTGTTGTACATGGTCAATCTCCTAGAAGTTGGGCAGTAATTGGGGAATCCTGAGTGCGCTTCCCACTAGACTTGGGAGCGCCATGTTGCGGTGCAGCACAATTCAAATTATAGGGATGGAATCCATGAAGTCAAGGATAATTTGTGCAATGCAGCAATTCTGCGGCGAAAATTATTATCAATTAATAATCAATGACATGAAATCTTGAGTTAATGGATTTGGTGCGAACGGCTATCATGCTACGACAGCTATTCGCAGGACTCTCAGTGTGTCGCCGACTTGTCCGCGTCCCGGTTTTTCGGCTGGATGACGGCGTGCACTCGTTCCGGTGTCGTACCTTCAGCCGGGGTGGCGCCAGGAGTCGTGGCCGTGACCACGTAGCTCTCGGTCTTGGCGTCATAGGAAATGTACTGGCCATTGACTTCGTCGAGGCCGCTTTTCACGTGCGCCTTGCCGAACAGTTCAGTCTTCTCGGCTTTGCTGTCGTGCTCGATGCGTTCCGCCTCGCCATCGACGAATTCATCTTTGCCATCCCGCTTCTGCCTGAAACTTGCCAAGCGTCCGCCTCCCGCGTAGGCAATGCCCTTCTGATAGCCGTTGGCGTCCTGGCTGACGACCAGCCTCTCTGCCCGAATGACCAGGGTGCCTTGAACAAGTTGCACATTGCCCTCGAAGACCTGCACCTTCTTTGCGTCATCGACCGTGACGCGATCGGCTTCAAGGTTGACGGGTTTGTCGCGGTCGCCCCGTTCCGCCATGGCGGGCAGGGTGGTTAGAACCAAGGCCGCTGCGAGCAGCGGTGTCAGGACGTCAATGCGCGCGGTCACTTGGGGGTTTTTCCCTGTAAATGGTTCCGGTTACCGGTCCTATCAACACGGCAATCCGGGTCTTGTTGTTGATTTCGAGGCCATGGGCGCCACGAATGACCGACTTGCCCTGTGTGATGGTGACGGGCGCGTCGGTCTGCGCATATTCGTCGTCCGGTATTACGTTGAGGAGGCTTGTTTCAACCACGGTGTCGGTACCCTCCTGGTCGGCCCGGACGATGCGGACGTCGTCGTTCAGGCGTACGTGCTTGCCTTCCTTGTCTAGCCAGCCTTTGCGCGCCGTCACCGTCGTTACCAGTCCCTCGCGGAAGTAGGCCACACGCGGCTCGCTGACTTCCGTTGAATCGTCGTCCGGATAGTGTTCCATCCTGGCGGCCTTCAGCGTGTGTTGGATCGAACCATCCAGGTTGAAACGGCGGAGCATGAATTTATCGACCCAGAAGTCGGGATCGTG
>PMIH01000133.1 GCA_003158255.1 Rhodocyclaceae bacterium | reverse complement strand
CCGCAGCAAGTCGCTGGGCATTCCAGAAGACTTCTATCAGAAGAACGATATCCACATCCACTTGCCCGAAGGCGCAACGCCGAAGGATGGTCCGTCGGCTGGCATCGGCATGACCACGGCGCTGGTTTCGGCGCTGACGGGCATTCCGGTGCGTGCCGACGTTGCCATGACCGGTGAGATTACGCTACGTGGCGAAGTGCTGCCGATCGGCGGTCTCAAGGAGAAGCTGTTGGCGGCAGTGCGCGGTGGTATTCGCCTGGCGCTGATTCCTGAGGAAAATGTCAAGGATCTGACCGAAATGCCCGACACGATCAAGAATAAGATCGAGATCAGGCCCGTCAAGTGGATCGATCAGGTGCTCGAGCTGGCGCTGGAGCGGATGCCGGAGCCTCTGCCCGAACCCGAGGCAAAGCCGGCCGAGGCTGTTCCTGCGGCGCCGGTTGCCGAGTCTGCGGATGCGACGGGGATCATCACCCACTGACAATTTCTGATTGACCCTGCCCGAGGGCGCCGGTAGAATCCGCGCCTCTCGGGGTGTAGCGCAGCCCGGTAGCGCGCCTGCTTTGGGAGCAGGATGTCGGAGGTTCGAATCCTCTCACCCCGACCAGCAACGCGATGCCCCGAAGCTCGCACGGAGAACCGCCCGTAGCTCAACCGGATAGAGCACCGGCCTTCTAAGCCGGGGGTTGTGAGTTCGAGTCTCGCCGGGCGGGCCAAGGTAGGTTTTAAGTAATTGTTTTAACTCCTGTTTTTAAGCCCTTGTCGGGCCTCTGCGAAAGACCGGCGGTGACAATCGTCTCGCCGGGTTTTTTGACCGAGGAGTCCGACATGAATGCACCACAAGAGATGGCTGATGCAGCAGCCCCTCAAAGCGCAGCGACTTTGGCCGACATCGCCGGCCGATACCTTGCCGTCTACACGGTGTCCACTGACGCTGGTGGCGTCGGCGGGCGCGATTCGAACCGCCCCTATCGCCTCAAGGCCTGGATGCGCCTCATGGGCGACAAACCCCTGGCGGCGATCACCGCCGACGACGTTGAAGATGGCCTGCGGCACCTGGCCGAAGAACCGGCCCGCGTCTTCGCCGGCAAAGACGCCGATGGCAACCGCATTTTCCGCAAGAAAGGCCATGGCCAGCGCACCGGCTCAACATTGAACCGGTATTACGTGGCCCTATGCGGCTTATACAGCTGGGCGCGCAAGCAACGACTATTGCCACGGGGCTTTGTGCCTCCTACTCGTCACGTCGAAAAGCGGCCAGAACCGCGCGGGCGGGTGCGTTATCTCAAAGAAGAAGAACGCGCGCTACTACTCAAGGCCTGTCGCGGCGCGTCGTGGCCACGGCTCTACCTGCTGGTCCTGATGGCCATCACCACGGGCGCTCGGCGCGGCGAATTGCTGGGCTTGCGCTGGTGCGACGTCGACATGACACGCGGCGAAGCGAGCCTGCATCAGACCAAGAATGACGACCAACGGGTGCTGGTGCTCTTGCCGCAGGTGCTCGATGAACTCGCCCAATTCGCGCCCAAAGACGCCTCGGTAAGCCTGGCCCTGGTGTTCCGGTCAAGTCTGCGACCGTCGCAGCCCTTCGCCTTCAAGACGGCATGGCAAGAGGCGTTGACGCAAGCCGGCATCGACAATTTCCGCTTCCACGACCTGAGGCATACCTTCGCCTCCTATTCGGCCCAGCATGGTGCCAGCCTGCTCGAGATTGCCGACGCGCTGGGTCATCGCACGTTGAAGATGGTCAGCCGTTACTCGCACTTGAGCACCGACAGCCGGCGCCGCATGGTCAGCCGGGTTTTTGAGGGCCGAATCTAGTGGGGCGCCGCGCTTGCGACCGTTCGCGGCGCGCGTCCTTTGACTGCTACACACAGCCAACGCTATCGATCGCCGGCATTCAGACGACTTAGACAGGAGATTCACAATGTCAACAAACGAACTCATCACCGCCCAGACTGCCGATCAACTTATCAGCCGCCTCGACTCGGTAGCGAACCTGTTGCGAGCAATGCGCGACATCGCCACATATGCAGAGACTCCCCAAGCAATGTCGGCGGCATGCGTCATGGTGGGGGGGCTGTGCGAGCGCAGCCATTTGATCATTGACGGGTGTATGAGGCGGCTCGGAGATCCGGGCCTTGGCAATTTCAATGACAACGACTGGAACGATTCGGCAAGCGCCTCGCAATAGAGTAACGCGAGATGTCACTTCCCGGTGACAGTGAAAATAGAAGCCGGGGCCGTCCTGCAGGGGCTGCCCCGGCTTCTTCACCCCCAGAGAAACGCGTCAGGCGAGGAAAGACTGAGGCCGCCCAGGAATTTGACCGGGCGTGTGCATCGGTCGGTGAGACGCTGCACAAGAAATTTCCGGACAAGACTGCCCAAGAGTGGGCTACGTTAATCCGAAATGTGATCGTCGATCTGTGGGGCGGGCAGAAGATCTATCTACGCAAGAATCCGGCGGCTGATATCCGAAAAGATGCGCAGCAAATGTCCGCTAAGCAGTTGATCGCTAAATATGGCGCCAGTCGACGCTCACAGATCTATCGCGAACTTAAGAAGTTAGGCAGGTAATCGTCGCGCCGGGCCGCATCGCGAATGACGTTCCCAACGTCATCGAAAATAGTCCACTTTTTTCCCGTGAAATCAGACTACAAATTCAGCATAGTGGCGCTTAGCGTCACCGTAAGCCAACTGCATTGGCCCGGCAAGCGCCTAGAACAGGGGGTTTTGAATGCAAACACACGCCAATTATCCACCCGACCTACCGGCGGCAAGATCAGCCGACGTCTTGCCGGGTGTTCCCAATCACATGCCAAGTCTCAAAGAATTCGTCGGCCTGGCCGAACTGCTGCCGCATGTGGAATGTGTTTTTGGTACCCAAGACTCCATCCGCTGGTTTTCTCGCGTGCATCGAAAAATACTTTCTGAATATGCGGCGGTGATATTTGTCACCGGGCGTCTTCTTTACCATCCAGAACGCTTCGAGCAGTGCGTCGCCGAGATCGGTCGCTTGAATCTCGTCGGTGATCCTGAGTCCGAGGCCAAAGCTACTGCGCGAGATGAATGAACCCATCGTCATACTGAACAAGTCGTTACCGGTGACGAAATGACGCCTGCGCAAGCGCTTTACCCCGCTCCCCGTCAGTATTGGTCCGATCACGCTGTCAATGTGATCAATTGCGCGATGATCAGTCGAAGAGGCGACGGCAGCCAGGTTGAAAGGTACTCCCGAGCCGTTCGCCAAGCGGGTAATGCGAGCCTCGCCGGTCCGCTAGGGTGCGGGGCTTTTGCATACGCAACCATCGGGCCCCCGACATGATCACACTTCGCATCAGCCTTGAATCGCTGAAACGCGGTCCTCTTAGGTTGCCATTCGAGCTCACGTCTGGCCAATCAAGGCTCACATTGGAGGTGAGCCTAAAGGTTGGACAACCGGAAACGTTGATCGAGGACGACATCGATAGCCGAGAGCGATTCTGGGACCAGTGGAAGGGGAGGGAACTCGACGACATTCCGTGCGTGCCATGCCGATCAGACGATCTGTACGAGGCCTACCGGGCTTGGGTGAAACGCGATGGCATCGGCAAGGCTGTCGCGCTGCACAGCCTCATTGCGTTCATCAGAAAACAGGACGGCGTCATGGTGAAGCAGGCGCGGTATCGAGGCGTTGCGGGCGCTGAAAAGCGCATGGTGGTTATGCCATTAGATTCTGAACCGTCGAAGAACGTGAATAGATCAAAGTGGTTGGGCGCGTGTGTCGATGAATTCCGAGTGGCGCTCGATGGTTTCCGAAGGGTTAAATGAGTCTTGAACGCCTAGGACGCCTAGGGCAAATGCCTATGGGTAGGCGGCTGGAAACCCGCATGGGAAGGGCGTGCCTAGGGCGCCTAGGGCCTACCGCGCGTACACGTGCACACGTAACGCGCAAAAATATTTCAGGGTCAGTGTGTGTGGGCGCGTGTACGCGCACGCGTAGCATTTGCCCTAGGCGCCCTAGGCGCCCTAGGCGCGCATTGTTTACGCGCGTCTTTTTCCGCCTACCCCTGAAAAAAGAGGGATAGGCGCCCTAGGCATGGTCGAAAAACTCCCCACCACCGAAACCAAATCCGCCTTTGCCCGGCGGATTGGTATTCACAAGTCGAACGTCACCCGGGCCGCGCAGGACGGACGGATCGTGCTGACGGCCGATGGCCGGGTCGATATCGCTGCCAGTCTGGCCCGGTGGAACGAAACCAAAGGCGGCCGTTCCGACGTAGAAGCCCGCCACGCTGAAAATAGGGGTTCGGTGATGTCCGAACCTCAGCCGACGACAGAAAATCGCACAGCGGCCCGATTTGGCGCAACGGGTAGCGCAACGGTGGCGCGCCTGTTCCGCGGCGCCGGCCGCGCCACCACAGGTTCGGGGGTCGCCCCTCCTGCTGGCGGGGGGGTTGTTGCCAAAACAGGGGGCGGGGGTGATTGGCAGTGCAGAACCCATAGCGGATTTTTGGATTTGAAATCCGCCTTAGACGATGCAAGCGGCCGTACCTGATAGGCCGGTGTTTTTCGCGGGGCTAGAACCACGCCATTCGGTGGTGCTGTCCCGAATGGTCGCCGCCGGCCACGTGACACCTGAGGTCACGCGCTGGCTGGTCAAGGGGTTTGGCCAATTCTTGAAGGGAGAGCCGCTTGATGTCGCGCTCGACCTCGACCGAGGTCATCGCGTTCGGCTGAGAAATGACGCGCTCCTAAGCCTGGCGAGAGCGCTTGACGGGGATTTCTCGGCCTGGCATTTGGCGCAGTCGATGAGCCAGGCTATCGCGCGATTCGAAGCGCAGATCTGGCCTCGCGCCCGTCACCAGCTGCTGCCCGCTGACGGCCTGGGCGAAATCGATGCGGTGCTGTTCTGGGCCTTCTCAGCAGACGCCGAGATGATCCGCAATCAGCGCGCGCTGTATCGATTCCTCGGCGAGATGTTTGAGGGGCGTCAACTGACAAAGAACTGCAACGCGGTCAGTAGCGGGTTGGCACCATGTGGGCTCGATCAACACGCGAGCATCATCGGCTGATGAGCGAACGCGAATATCGCCATGTCGCCACAACCGCCACGACGCCACTATGCAAAGGAAGAAACGAGATGCAGGCCGCCGACCGCCTATACCATGACCTAACCGCCGCCTTCGGCGATGCGCTCAACGCCAAATGGGGAAATCCATCCCGCCATCCGCATCCCCAAAGCCAAGCCTGGGAAAATAACCCGCTATCGTCATTCGCCGAATACTGTGGCAAGCGAGCGTTTGACTCTCGTGGCGACACAATGGAACGGAATTCCCTGGCTGTAATGGGCCACGGAATGGTGACAGGGGATTTTCAGAACGCTTTTGCAACGGCTGCGCACCGGCTTGCAACCAAAAAATATGAGGGATTCTCGGACCATTTGCGGATTTGCAGCGAGGTTCCCGTCAACGACTTCAAGACGGTGAAAGTTTTCACAGCTGACTTGGATGACGATCTGCAACCCGTCGGCGATACCGGCCAGATTCACAATTCCTCGGGGTGGGACGTTGGCGCATCGGCGTCCCTGAGCTCCTTTGTGCGGCTGATGAACGTCAGCCGCCAGATCGTCATCAACGACGATCTGGACGTACTCAAAAACTACCTGTCGGCGCTTGGTGCAGCGGCCGGCAAAAAGGAGGGGGCCATGGTGTCCGCAACGCTGGAGTCGAATGCACTCCTGAGCGATGGTGCGGCGATGTTTGGAACTGCCAATATCGTCGCCTCGGCGCTAAGCGCGACAACACTCGATGCGGCCATGGGATTGCTTCGTGATCAGAAAAACGCCGCCGGCAACAAGGCGAACAACAAGCTGTATGCCCTGGTGACGGCCAGCGGAATGGAACTGAACGCGGCGAGCATTCTCCATTACGCGGGCCTGGATAGCGTGATCCGGATTTGCTTGCCATGGTTGCCTGCCGGCAGATGGTTCGCGATGGCCGACCCGATGCTGGCGCCCGTCGTGGGACGCTTGCTATTGAAGGGGTCGACGACGCCGATAAGCGTTGGCCCGGTCAAACGCGAGATCGGCGCGGATTATTTCAGCTTAAAGGGATACGCCGACCTGGGCGTTGTTGCAATCGGCCGCCTGGGCGTCGTGAAGGGTGGCTCATGATTTATACCGGTCCTTCGGGGAATCTGGTCAGGCGCCTTGCATCGCCTGAGACGGACATCCAGACGCTTGGTGAAAAGCGCCACTATCCGAACTACATTTTAGGGGTCGCTAGATGGCTACTCGACCTGATCAAGGCTTGCTGGCGGCGGCGGCTTCACCTCCCTGAAGCCGTGCCGCGCCCTTCGCCTCGGTGCGGCAGCCGCCGGCATCCCAATGAGGCGAAACCTTTTGAGGCGGAATCATCATGTTCAAGAAAGTACCAGTAGAGAATTTCAGCGGCATTGCGGCGATCGTGATGCCTGGGGAAGAAGTGCCCGGCCTGATCGATTTCAAATTCCGGTACCTGAAGCGCAAGGCGTTCAACACGCTGATGGCCGATGTTCGGGCCGGCACCAAGACCGAGTCGGAGATGCTGCAAGGGCTGATCGTGAGCTGGGATGAAAAAGCGAAAGACAGTCTGGTCACCGAGCCCTACACGGTGGATACGCTCGACGATCTGATCGATACGTTCTGGGATGCGGCCGCGGCGATCATGCGCGCCTATATGAAGGGCGCTGGCGAGGCACGGATAAAAAACTGAAGGAGGCCGCTGCCGCGCTCTTCAGTGGCGGCGATACCTCCCCGAGCGATTTAGCGGAATTCGGCCTGACCGAAGACGATTTCGAAGAGGAACCGCCATGCGAGATTTGGGACTGCAACTGGAAATCGGTGCGCGTGTTCTGCCGCATGGCGAGCCAATGGCGCCACGGCTTTGCCGGACCGGAAAGCCTGGATTTCTCGGCGTTGCCGGTCGTAGCCAAAGCGGTCGGTGTACCCATCACGGAGAATCTGTTGGCCAATCTGGACATCATGGCCGGCGCCGCCAAGCAGGCGATGCGAGCCAAACGATAGGAGGCCATCATGGCCGGTGAAGCCACCGTAGTTATCTCGGCCGACGACCAGGCCAGTGGCATAATTAGAGGCGTACAGGCATCGGCCGTAGCGCTCGGCGCCGTCGTTGGTACTGTTGCCGGTGGCGCGGCGTTGGCGCTAGCCGCATTGGCCGCGGAGACCGTATCCGGAATCAAGGGCGCCATCGAACAAGCCGACAAATTCAACACCATGTCCAAACAGTTTGGCATGGGCGTCGAGCAATTGGCGGCCTACAAGCTGGCTGCCGAACAATCCGGCACTTCTCTTGACGCGGTCGCGACGGGCATTAAGTCATTGTCAGGAGCCTTCCTGAGCCATGGCGACGTGTTGAGAAAAGTCGGCATCGATACGAACGATAGCGACAAGGCGTTCAAGCAGTTGGCCGACATGTTCTCCGTCATGCCCGATGGCATGGGAAAGGCGGGGCTGGCGGTGAAGTTGTTCGGCCAGAACGGCATGGCGCTGATACCGGTTCTCAACCTCGGCTCCAAAGGGCTGATGGAATCGGCCGAGAAATCGGCAAAGTACGCAACCGCCATGGCGCTAATGGCCCCGAAGGCGGAATCCTTCAATGCCAGCATGAAGGACCTGAGCCTGTCCGGGCAAATGCTCAAGTTGACCATAGCCGAAGCCATTCTTCCCACGTTGGACAAGGCTGCGGCAAAGATGGCAGAGGCTGCGCAGAAGTCCGGCATGTTGGAAGCAGTTTGGGTTGGGCTGAAAACCGTAGGCGACGACTTAGCGGTTTCGGCGCAAAAAGTAGCGGACAAGCTCAATGCCAAGTATGAGCGCTCGAACTGGTTCGGGCTCGGCGATGCGTCTGGTGTCAAGGAAACATTGGCCTCTGTGACCAGCCAACTTGAGTACTGGCAGAACTTGAAGGGCAAGGGGATGGTGGCCGAATGGATCACCGATCAGCAGATTGAACACTTCACGTCGGCGCGTAATGGATTGATAGCATTGACTGCGGCAAAAGAAGCCGACGCGAAGGTCCCGCCGCCTGTGGCTGCGGTGCCGAAATCCGCCATAGAACTGGAATACGTCAAGGCGGAATTGGCGAAGGCCAAAGAGATTCAGGATGCGTACAACAAAGCGCTCAAAGGCGCTGGCGGTGTCGGCAAGGAAGCGCAGGCGCTCGACTCGTTGCAGGTGAGTTTGATCGGCTCGACCGAGAAATACTCTGAGTTCGACAAGGTCGTCGAGAAGGTGACCAACGGTCCCTGGAAGAACTTCAGCGCCATCGGCAAGGCGAACGTGCTGGCCGTGGCCGGCGAGATCGACATGATGAAGCGCGGCGAACAGGTCCACAAGGACGCAATCGAGTTCTACAAGTCGGAAGAGACGGCCCTGAAGGCGCTCGCTGCGGCAGCGGTGGAATCGACCAAGCAGTACGGCTCCCTCATCGACAAGCTCGACGAGGAAGTCAAGACGATGGGGATGAGCGCCGAGCAGAAAGAGCGCTACGTTGCCTTGCAAAAGGTCGAGTCCGACAACAACATGGGCCTGATCACCAGCCAGGACGATTACCTGGCGCGCATCAAGAACATCAACGATGCTTTTGACAGGCGCGATTCGACCAAGGCCTACTACGATTCTCAGCAGCAGATGTGGACAGGGATCGAGTCGACTGCGCATCAGACGTTCATCTCGATCTTCGATTCCGGCAAGTCGGCATTCGAGCGCTTGCGCGACACGCTGAAGAACACGCTGTACGAGCTGCTGTATCAGATGACCGTCAAGAAATGGATCATCGAGATCGCGGGCGAGTACGGGGCGAGCGGTTCGACCCTGGCGGCGCTGGGCGCGGTCGCTGGATCGGGTAGCGGTGGCGGCAGTGGGAGTTCGAGCGGCCTGGGCTCCCTGGTGTCGACCGGGTCCGGCGTCTATCAGCTTTACCAAGGCTACACCGCCGGCGGCGGGACTGGATTGTGGGGGCAAGTCGGGCAGTGGGCCGGGAAATTCGGTACGCCGAGTTCGTATTCTGCCCCGACCACATCGGAAGCCTATATCGATTCCGGCAGCATGGGCGGTGCAGCTTCAGCGGGAGGCGGCGCGGCCAATGCCGGCGAGGCATCGAACATCGCCTATGACACAGCCGCGGCAGATTCTGCCGGCAGCGGCGCCTCCATCGGCGCCGGCTGGGCGGGATTGATCCTGGCCGGCCTATGGGAAGTGGGCCAATACAACATGTCGCACCAGGGCGGCGACAAGGTGCAGGGCGATTCCTTCCTGACCGCGACCGATGCCGGCAACACTCGATCCAATAGCTGGGTGAACGGACAGGATTGGTATGGCGGCGGCGACACCGCGCGCTATCTGGTGAATGGACAGAACGGGCTTAGCTTCATTTCAAACTCGGCCACAGCCAGCACCGACTGGCCGGGGGCAGCAACTACGGAACTGCCATCGATCAACGATGCCGTATCGCGCACGCTCGGCACATTCATCAATACGACCAAGGATTTCATTTCCGGTTTGGGTGGATCGATCAAGGGCGAATCGTTCGGCCTGGGCTTCAATCAGGACCCCTCCGGACATGCTCCTGACCAGGTGAGTGCCGCCGTGACCGATTATCTCGGCAACATCATCTATTCCTCGACGCGGGACGTGTCGCGCGGCGACGCGGGCAAGGAGATGGGGTTCGAGATGGATCGCATGATGCTGGCCGCGATCAAGGGCAGCAACTTGGACCAGATCTACAAGGACATCATCCCCACCGACCTCGCCTCGAAGACGGATGCCGAGGCACAGGCGCTGCTGACGGTGGTCAAGAACGTCGGCCAGATTGTTCCTACCTTTGACCGTCTGTTCAATGGTCAGGGTGGGCTATCTGCGTCGTTGGCCAAGATGTTCACTACGTTGGATGCCTCCAAGACAGACGCCGACAAGTTCACCAACGGGCTCGACAATCTGAAGACGTCGATGTCGAGTTACTACGACTCCTTTTTCAGCGCATCGGAAAAGCACGATGCCATCGTCAAGGATATGACGACGCAATTCACCAACATGAATCTGGTGTTGCCGGACAGTCGCGATGGGTTCCGGCATTTGGTGGAAAGTATGGACCTCACGACCGAGGCCGGCCAGAAGATGTTCGCGTTCCTGATGGGGATTGCGCCGGAGTTCGCCACGGCGTTTTCGGCAGTGGCCACCACGGTCACCGACATTGCCACGGCTGCAAGCAAAGCCGCATCCGACGCATACATGGCGGAACTTGAGCGCGAACGCTCCATTGAGGCGGCTGCCGAGAAGGCCGCGGCCGATGCCAAGACGGCCTGGGAGAATGTGGGCAGTGCGATCAATACCTGGTTGCATAGTCTTGACCAGGGCGCGCTGTCGCCGCTCACGGGAAAGCAGAAACTCGACGCAACGCAGACCGATTATGTCGAACAGTTGATGAAGGCCTACAACGGCGACGTGACGGCCGCCGGCTCGATCACCAGTTACGCCGATGCGTATCTCACTGCGGAAAAGGCCATGTACGGCTTCGGCGCGGACTATTCCGCGGTCTATGCCTCCGTGAAGAACCAGATCGCATCGCTGGGCGATGGCGCCATTTCGCGCGGAGAGAAGCCTCTTACCTCGGCGGACATCGATGCGCTGCGGCAGGAAGTGACCGATCTCAAGACGGTGCTGGCGCGACTGCTGGAGGCAGGCAACGCCACAACCGAAACGCAACTCAGCCAAGTGATCACCTCCATCAATACCGGCGACGACAAACTGGCGACGGCGCTGCGCACCACTGGCGCGCTGACGGCAAAGTCCTGACGATAGAATCTGTATTGCAGCCCCGACAGTTAAGTCGGGGCTTTTTTTTTGCTCTTGGTGGTGGTGAGAAAATGCGCCAAATCCCGTATAATCCGCGTCTAGCAGAGTCCCAAAAGGTCCTTCTAAGCCGGGGGTTGTGAGTTCGAGTCTCGCCGGGCGGGCCAGGTTATTGGTTTCAAAGGTGGTGGCTGTAGCTCAGTTGGTAGAGTCCTGGATTGTGATTCCAGTTGTCGTGGGTTCGAGCCCCATCAGCCACCCCAACTAACAAGAGAAAACGGAGCCGCATGGCTCCGTTTTCTTTTTACAGGTCTGATCGCGCCAGCAGAAAGATCTTGCCTTCGCCACTGGGAGCATCCACCCAGGTGAGCGGCAGATCGGGGAAGGCGGCTTCGACGATGTCCGCGTTGTGGCCGACCTCGACAAACAGCAAGCCATTTTTCGTCAGATGATCGGGCACGGCGGCGAGCAGGCGGCGGACGATGTCGAGGCCATCGTCGCCCGATGCGAGGGCAAGTGCCGGTTCATGGCGATATTCGGCCGGCAGGGCGGCCATGGATTCCGCCGTGACGTAAGGCGGATTGCAGATAATCAGGTCGTAGCGCCGGTCCTTGAGTTCATTCAGCAGGTCCGACCGAACAAGTTGGACGCGATCTTCGAGGTGGTAGTCGGCGACATTGCGCTGGGCGACGGCCAGTGCGTCGGCCGAAATGTCGACCGCGTCGACGCTGGCGTCGGGGAAAGCGTCAGCCATGAGAATGGCGAGGCAGCCCGAGCCGGTACAAAGATCGAGGGCAGTGTGAATGCCCTCGGGATCAAGCACCCAAGGCGCCATCCCGTCGGCCAGCAACTCGGCGAAATAGGAGCGCGGTACGATGACGCGCTCATCGACNNGCGTCAGGCGCGCATCGAGAAAAGGTTCGAGCCGGTCGAGCGGCAGGCGCAGCGTGTGCAGGATCAGCCAGGCGGCTTCGTCATAGGCATTGTCCGTGCCGTGGCCGTAAAACAGACCCACTTCGCTAAAACGACTGACCGCCCAGCGCAACCAATCGCGTACGGTGACAAGCTCTTCGATCAGTCCCATCACTTCAGCAGTCCCTCAAGGGTTGCGCGGTAGATGGCCGCCAGGGGGTCGAGATCGGCCACGGCGACGTGCTCGTCGATCTTGTGGATACTGGCGTTGATGGGGCCGAGTTCCACGACTTCCGCACAGACGTCGGCGATGAAGCGGCCATCGGAGGTACCGCCGCTGGTCGACAGGACGCTCTCGATGCTTGTCACGCCACGGATCGCCTCGGTAAGCACGTCGACCAGGCGGCCGCGCGGCGTCAGGAATGGCAGACCGCCGATTGTCCAGTGGATCTCGTATTCGAGGCTGTGCCGGTCGAGTACCGCATGCACGCGCGCTTGCAGGCCTTCTACCGTGCTGGCGGTGGAGAAGCGGAAGTTGAACAGTACATCCAGCGTGCCCGGCACGACGTTGCTAGCGCCCGTACCGGCATGGATGTTGGATATCTGGAAACCCGTCGGCGGAAAGTAATCGTTGCCTTCATCCCAACGCATTGCCGCCAGTTCCGCCAGTGCCGGCGCAGCGAGGTGGATCGGGTTCTTCGTTTTTTCCGGGTAAGCGACATGGCCCTGGAGGCCCTTGACGATCAGGCGTGCGGAGAGGGACCCGCGGCGGCCGTTCTTGATGGTGTCGCCCAGGCGCTCGGCCGATGTCGGCTCGCCGACGATGCAGTAGTCGATTTTCTCGCCGCGCGCCTTGAGCGCTTCGACGACACGGACGGTACCGTCCGTCGCTTCGCCTTCCTCATCGGAGGTGAGCAGCAGGGCGATCGAGCCCGGATGGTTGGGGTGCTCGGCAATGAAGCCTTCGGTCGCGACGACGAAAGCGGCGATCGAGGACTTCATGTCGGCTGCGCCGCGGCCATACAAGCAGCCGTCACGCACCGTCGGCTCGAAGGGATCGGAGTGCCACAGTTCGCCCGGCCCGGGCGGGACGACGTCGGTATGGCCGGCGAAGCAGACGAGCGGGCCGGCGTTGCCGCGGCGTGCCCAGAGGTTTTGCACACGACCCGTGGGGCCGGTGCTGTCCATGCGTTCGAGCTTGAAGCCGAGCGGCGCCAGACGTTCCGCAATCAGGTCCAGACAACCCGCATCGGTGGGCGTGACCGAAGGCAGCGCGATCAACTGGCTTGCCAGCGCCAGGGTCGGCGATTCCGCCATCAGGCGTCCATGTTGAGCGTGAATTCCGAGAACGACGCGCCGCCGATGCCTTCGTCGGGCGCCGGGGTTGTCGAGGTGGCGAAGGGAATCTTGGTGGCCTTCCCCGGCGACAGCACCTGTGCGTTGTTGATCAGCCACGACAGGTTGGTGGGCGAATCGGCATGCGCCAGGGCCTCGTCGAGCGTGATGACGCCTTCCTTGTAGAGACGGTGCAGGTCCTGCTCGAAAGTCTGCGACCCAGGCGCGAGACTCTGCTCCATGGCTTCCTTGATGCCGTTGAGTTCGCCCTTTTCGATCAGTTCGGCGATGTGGCGGGTATTGAGCAGAATTTCCGCGGTCGGGATGCGGTTGCCGTCGGGCTTGCGCACCAAGCGCTGGGAAATGATGGCCCGCAGCGTTGCCGACAAGTCCATGAACAGCGACGTCCGGTTTTCCAGTGCGAAGAAGTTGATGATGCGGTTCAGCGCGTGATAGGCGTTGTTGGCGTGCAGCGTTGCCAGGCACAAGTGGCCGGTTTGCGCATAGGCAATGGCGGCACTCATGGTTTCCTTGTCTCGGATTTCGCCGATCAGGATGCAGTCCGGCGCCTGGCGCATGGCGTTGCGCAATGCCCCTTCCCAGGACAGCGTATCGAGGCCGACTTCGCGCTGGTTGACGATGGACTTCTTGTGCTTGAACAGGAATTCGATCGGGTCTTCGACCGTCAGGATATGTCCCGAAATGTTGGCGTTGCGATGATCGAGCATNNATGATTTCGGAAAGTATCGGCGGCAGCGAAAGTTCCTCGATGCGGGGAATCAGGCTGGTGATGAAGCGGACGACGATGCCGATCGAGCCACGCTGCCAGAACAGGTTGACGCGGAAGTTGCCGACTTCGGATTTGCCGACCGAAAGGTTGAGTTCCCGATTCGTTTCGAAGAGCTTGATCTGCTCGGGCGAGAGCATTTCGTAGGCCATCTTCTGGATCGTCGGCGGGTCCATGATCTGCTCGTTGATGGGGATGCAGGTGCCGTGAATCTTGATATTGATGGGCGTGCCGGCGGAAATGAAGATGTCCGACGCGTTTTTGTCCGCCATCAGTTGAAACAGCTTGTCGAGAATCATGGCCCGTCCCTTCGCAGCGAAATCGGAATCAGTCGCGCAACAACTCGTTGATCGAGGTCTTGGCGCGGGTCTTGGCATCCACACGCTTGACGATCACCGCGCAAGCCAGGCTGTATTTGCCGTCGGCCGAAGGCAGATTGCCGGCTACTACCACCGAGCCTTCCGGCACGCGGCCATAGGTGATCTCGCCGGTGGCGCGGTCGTAGATCTTGGTGCTCTGGCTGATGAAGACACCCATCGAGATCACGCAGTTGTCTTCGACGATGACGCCCTCGACGATTTCCGAGCGGGCACCGACGAAGCAGTTGTCGCCGACGCAGGTCGGGTTGGCCTGGATCGGTTCCAGGACGCCGCCGATGCCGACGCCGCCGGACAGATGCACGTTCTTGCCGATCTGCGAGCAGGAGCCGACGGTGGCCCAAGTGTCGACCATCGTACCTTCATCGACAAAGGCACCGATGTTCACGAAGCTCGGCATCAGCACCACGTTCTTGCCGATGAAGGAGCCGCGCCGGACGATGGCGCCGGGCACCACGCGGAAGCCGCCCTGACGGAAGGCTTGGTCGTCATAGCGGCCGAACTTGGTGTTCACCTTGTCGTAGAAGCGGAATACGCCGCTGTCCATGATGCGGTTGTCGTCGAGCCGGAAGGAGATCAGCACGGCTTTCTTGACCCATTGGTTCGTCACCCACTGACCATCGATGCGTTCGGCGACACGCAGTTTTCCTTGGTCGAGATCATTGAGTACGTGTTCGACCGCTTCGCTGACTTGGGCCGGCGCGGAGCCGGGGTTGAGCGCGGCGCGGTTTTCCCAGGCCTGGTCGATGACGCGTTGCAGGTCTTGCATGATGCGTTTCCTTATCGGTTGAATCAGAGTGTTTGGCAGAAATCGGCGATGCGCCGGGCGGCTTCCACGCATTCGTCGACTTCCGCGACGAGCGCGATACGCACGAAACCGGCGCCTGGATTGACGCCGCCCGCTTCTCGGGCAAGGAAGCTGCCAGGCAGCACAGTGACATTGTACCCAGCGTGCAGGCCGCGAGCGAACTCGGTGTCGGAGATTCCGTAGCGCACGACGGACGCCCAGTGGTAGAAGCCGGCATCCGGCATCTGCGTGTCGAGGCAGTCGGCGAGGATTGGCGTCACCTTGTCGAACTTTTCCTTGTACAGGCGGCGGTTTTCGCGCACGTGGCCTTCGTCGTGCCAGGCGACAGTGGAGGCCACCTGCACCGCCGGGCTCATGGCACAGCCGTGGTAGGTGCGGTAGAGCCAGAACTGCTGGATGATTTCCGCGTCACCGGCCACGAAACCGGAACGCAGGCCAGGCACGTTAGAGCGCTTCGAGAGGCTGGAGAACACGATCAGGTTGTGATAATCGTCGCGGCCGAGCTTGCGTGCTGCTGCCAGCGCGCCGAGCGGCGGTTGGTGTTCGTCAAAGTAGATTTCCGAGTAGCACTCGTCGGCGGCGATGACGAAGCCGTGGCGGTCGGAAAGGGCGAACAATTCCCGCCACTGTTCCAGCGTCATCACGTTGCCGGTCGGGTTGCCCGGCGAACAGACGTAGATGAGTTGCGTGCGCCGCCAATCTACCTCCGGTACGGCGCCGAAATTCATGGTGAAGCCGTCGCCCGGAAGCTGGTTGATGAAGGCCGGCGTCAGGCCGGCGAGGTAGGCGGCACCTTCGTATATCTGGTAGAACGGATTCGGGCAGAGCACCAGGCCATCGGCTTTGCGCGCGTCGGCGATGCACTGGGCGAAGGCGAACAGCGCCTCGCGCGAACCATTGACCGGCAGCACCTGCGTTGCCGCATCGGGCGTCGGGATGTCGTAGCGGCGGCCGAGCCAGTCGGCAATGGCCTGACGCAACTCGTCCGAGCCGTTGGTGGTGGGATAATTCGCCAGCCCGGCCAGATTGGCTGCCAGCGTTTCCTGGATGAATTCGGGTGTGCCGTGCTGCGGCTCGCCAATCGAGAGCTTGATCTCCCCGAAAGTCAGTGGTGGTGGTACGCCGATAAAGAGTTGGCGCAGCTTTTCAAAGGGGTAGGACTGGAGCTTGGCGAGGTTGGGATTCACGGAAACGGCTGCGGGGAGCAATGAGCAAATCGAACGTCGATTATAGGCCAGGGCAGGGCGCTGCCGTCGCTGCGTTGTTCGCGGGTGCGACGGTTTGGGGGCTGATCTGGTACCCGTATCGCTTGCTCGAAGCGGTGGGCATTTCGGGTGCGCTGGCGACCGCGCTTACCTACGCTGTCGCGCTGGTGCTTGGCCTCGTCCTGTTTGCCGGCAAGTTGCGCGGCGTGCGCGTCGATGGCTGGCTGGTCGCGATTGCCTTCTCGGCGGCTGGCTGTAACCTTGGCTACGTGCTGGGCATGTTGCACGGCGAGGTCATGCGTGTGCTGCTGCTGTTCTACCTTGCGCCCCTGTGGACCGTGTTGTTGGCGCGCCTGCTGCTCGGCGAACGCCTGACGCTGGCCGGCGCCGTGCTGGTGGGGCTTTCGCTGGCGGGCGCTGCGGTGATGCTCTGGCGCCCGGAACTGGGCGCGCCCTGGCCCAACGCACTCGGCGAGTGGATCGGCTTGATTGCCGGTTTGCTGTTCGCGCTTTCCAATGTACTGATCCGCCGCGCGCACCACTACACAATTGAACTCAAGTCGATGGCCGTGTTCGTCGGCGTCGTCGTCGTTGGCATGGGCTATGTCGCGCTTGCCGAGCCGGTCGTAATGCCCGATGTCAGCGTCGGCATCTGGGCGCTCATGGCCGCCATCGGCGTCGTGCTGCTGGTGATCAACCTAGTCGTCCAGTATGGCCTCACCCGCATCACCGCCGGCCGCGCCGTGGTGATCCTGCTCTCCGAACTCATGGTCGCGGCGGCGGCTTCGTGGTGGCTGGCCGGCGAAACCATGGGAGTACGCGAATGGCTTGGCGGTGCGCTGATCGCCGCCGCCAGCCTGATTTCCGCCCGGCTGGAGAGTTGACCGCTCAGCGGCCCGGCGGCAAAGCTTCGCGGTATAGCGCGTGGCTGGCGTAGGCCAGCACCGGCAATACGAACAGGAACAGCGGCAGCAGGATGATGCTGCCGATCGTGGCCGTGGCGAGAATCAGCGCCCAGGTCATGGTGACGGCGAAATTGCGCGCGACGACGCGCAAGCTGGCGGCGATCGCCTCGACCAAAGTCGCCCGGTGCTCGCAAACGAGCGGCACGGAGAATGCGGAAAGGCTGAACAGAAGAACGGCGATCAACGTGCCGGAGAGCAGCGTCCAAACCACGAAGGTTGTCATGTCGATGACTGGCGGCAGCGATGGCGCGGCGCTCACCGCCAGGCCGTAGCCCAGGGTGGCCTCGAAGACGAAGATCATGAAGAACACCATGCAGACCAGCGCAATCGCCCAAAGCCCGCCAGGGGGGTCGTGGAAGCCGTTGAAGACGGCATCGGCGCCGGCGCGCTGTTGCAGTTCATCTGCGCGGGCGATGCCGAAGAAGCCGGCGAGGACGATCGGCCCGATCAGCGTGAAGGCGCTGGCGGCGACGAGGGCGAGCGGCGTCATGCCGCTCTTGATCAGGGCCAGCAGAATGAAGGCGCCGCCGACCGTGAAGACGCCCGCATAGCTCAGGCTGACCGCGCGGGTGCGTTGCGTTGTCGCGATGCCGTGCGCCAGCGCGCGCCGGATCGACGCGAAGGTCAGCGGGGCGTCGGCGAGTGCCATCAGCCGCGTGTGTTCGAGGATGCCGGGAACTCGGCGAGCTCCACGCGCGGCGCCGGCTTCCAGCCCTTCTTGCGATGCTCGGCGACGACGTTGGTGAAAATGCCGCCGCGAACAAAGAAGCGCGCGGTCAGGCGCATGAAGCGGGGCTTGGTGGCCTTGACCAGATCGTCGAGGATGCGGTTCGTGACATCCTCATGGAAATGCCCTTCTTCGCGGAAGCCCCAAACGTAGAGCTTCAGGCTCTTCAACTCCACGCACAGCTTGTCCGGCACGTAGTCCAGCATCAGCACCGCGAAGTCCGGTTGGCCGGTCTTCGGGCACAGGCAGGTGAACTCCGGAATCTCCATATGGATTTGGTAGTCGCGCTGCGGAGCCGGGTTGGCGAAGGTTTCCAGGGTCTTGGCGGGGCGGGTGGTCATGGCAAGCTCAAATTCGGCTGGGAATGGTTGGATTATAGGTGCGACTGGCAAGCGGAACGCCAATCGGCGATACTTCCGGACACACAATCGAATCTCCGTCCTGC
>PMIH01000119.1:3990-5958 GCA_003158255.1 Rhodocyclaceae bacterium | reverse complement strand
CTGAAGCCCGCTGATGACGTGTTCAGCGCTGGCATCACCCCGATTGCTGATGACCCCCGTCATCTTGACCATGGCGGTGTGCCGCTTGCCATCGACCAGGCCATCGCTCGAGCCCGGCCAGTCGAAGGCGGCCATGAGCATAACCGTCAGATAAGCGAAGCCAAGCAGTTTGAAAAATATTCCCCAGCGCCGCCTCCGGCGCTGCTCGGAAAGCGCGTCGGTCGCCAGCTTTTCCACAATGCGGCGTTCCCAGTTTGGCTCGTTACGATCGGTGTCTTGGCTCACGTTGAATGGTCTTTGCTCTTCAGATGTCAGGGATTGCAAGTATAGCCTTGCCACAGGTATCGATCAGGCATATTGCCGCAGCCAAACAGTGAGATCCTTCACAGACTCGGCGCAGAAGAGCGGCGCCAAAGCCTCCAGCGTCAATCGCTCATGGGCACCATACGCTACAGCCAGGGCGGCGACGCCGGCATTCCGTGCCATTTCGAGATCATGGGTTGTATCACCAATCATCAAAGTCAGCCGTGGTGGTACGCCAAATTGGTCCATCAACTCTTCAAGCATCTGAGGATGCGGTTTGGAATGGCATTCGTCGGCACAGCGGCTGCCATGGAACGCATCTTCGAGACCGCTGACAGCCAACGCCCGGTCGAGCCCCTGGCGCGACTTGCCGGTAGCCACGGCCACCGTGTGGCCGGCAGCGGCCAGATCCTGCACCAACTTGGCGGCGCCATCGAACAATCTCAGTTCGCGGTCCTGCGACAGATAGTGATGGCGGTAGCGGTCGGCCATGTCGTCGTGACGGCCCTCCTCCAGTTCCGGCAGCGCGTAACGCAGCGCCTCGTGCAAACCGAGCCCGATGACATGCCGTGCGCGTTCCTCGGCAGGCGGCGGGAAACCCATATCGACGGCTGCCGCCTGAATGCAGGCAACGATGGCACCTGCCGAATCCATCAAGGTGCCGTCCCAATCGAAGACGACAAGTTCAAAACGCTTGGCCATGGTCCCTTTTCTCGTTGGCGTCCAGTCGAGCCAGAAACCCCTTCAGTTCCGGCGGTAGCGGCGCTTCCAGGTCGATTGCCGCACCCGTGAGCGGATGCGGCAGACTAAGCTTCGCCGCGTGCAGGAACATGCGTTTCAGGCCGCTCTTTTGCAAGTCCTTGTTGAGCGCAAAATCCCCGTACTTGTCGTCGCCGGCAAGCGGGAAGCCGAGATGGGCAAGGTGAACACGGATCTGATGGGTACGCCCTGTCTTCAATTCGACCTCGACAAGGCTGAAATTTTCCCAGCGGGCCACCAGTCGGACGATCGAGTGAGCCTGCTTGCCATCCTCCGAAACGCTCACGCGCCGCTCGCCATCCTCGGTCAGGTACTTGTGCAGCGGCAGCCGGACATGCTGAAGCGTGTTGCGCCAGCGCCCCTTCACGAGCGCCAGGTAGCGCTTGCTGATGCCGCCATCGCGAAACATGTCGTGCAATCGGGTCAGTGCCGAACGCTTTTTGGCCACAATCAATAGTCCGGAGGTCTCGCGATCGAGCCGATGCGCGAGTTCCAACAAGCGCGCCTCTGGGCGGGCTCGTCGCAACTGTTCGATGACGCCGAAACTGATGCCACTGCCGCCGTGGACGGCAACGCCGGCGGGCTTGTCGAGCACGATAACCGCGTCGTCCTCGAAAACGACGTCGAACTCGCGTGCCGGCGCTGGCGGCTTGTTGTCTGCGGAAGCCGATATGCGAACAGGCGGCACCCGCACGATGTCACCACACTTCAATCGATAATCGGCCGCCACCCTGCCCTTGTTTACCCGGACCTCGCCGCTGCGGAGAATGCGGTAGACGTGACTCTTGGGAACCCCCTTGGCGAGCCGAAGCAGGAAGTTGTCTATCCGCTGTCCCTCGGCTTCTTCGCCTACTTCGAGCCGTGTCGCCGAATCTTTGCTTAACTCATTCATTTTGCAATATACTG
>PMIH01000119.1:0-3978 GCA_003158255.1 Rhodocyclaceae bacterium | reverse complement strand
CACGGAGCAGCCCCGAGGGTATGTCGCTCGCCCGAAGCAGCGATACTACTTGATTGCGCGCAGCACAGGCACAGACGATTTCCCGACGTTGGCCCCCGAACCGGGCCGACCAGCGCCGGACTGGAACACAACGACAACCGTTTGCCGACAGGCCAATGACCCTGCCACACATTTTGCAAACCTAGTCGCCGCCGCTCAACGAAGCGAGCGGCTGATTTGTACCGATCGTCGTGCCCTGCCCAGCGCGCGGGAGCACACATGAAACGCATGCTGTTCAATGCGACGCAAGCCGAGGAACTCCGCGTCGCGATCGTCGATGGTCAGAAGCTGATTGACCTCGACATCGAATCGGCCGCCAAGGAACAACGCAAGAGCAACATCTATAAGGCGATCATCACCCGCATCGAGCCCAGCCTCGAAGCGGCGTTCGTCGACTACGGCGCCGAGCGCCATGGCTTCCTGCCCTTCAAGGAAGTTTCCCGTGCCAATTTCCGTTCCGACATGGAACCGGGCCGGGCCAAAATTCAAGATGCTCTCAAGGTCGGCCAAGAACTCATCGTCCAGGTCGAGAAGGACGAGCGCGGCAACAAGGGCGCGGCACTCACTACCTTCGTCTCGCTGGCCGGTCGCTATCTGGTGCTGATGCCGAACAACCCGCGCGGCGGCGGCGTTTCGCGCCGCGTCGAAGGCGAAGATCGCCAGGAACTCCGCGAAGTCATGGACGAACTCGACGTGCCGAATGGCATGAGCCTGATCGCGCGCACAGCCGGCATCGGTCGCAATGCCGAGGAACTCCAGTGGGATCTCAACTACCTGATGCAACTGTGGACCGCCATTGATGGT
The DNA here is from genome assembly GCA_003158255.1 of Rhodocyclaceae bacterium. Classification (GTDB taxonomy): domain Bacteria; phylum Pseudomonadota; class Gammaproteobacteria; order Burkholderiales; family Rhodocyclaceae; genus Fen-999. The sequence continues at coordinate 3,135 of PMIH01000119.1, read as the reverse complement.
GCCGCAACATCGCAGACAGGTGCGTTCCTGATCTACCAGGAATCGAGCCTCGTCATCCGTGCCATCCGCGACTACTTCCAGCCCGATATCGGCGAGATCCTGATCGACACCGACGACATCTACGAACAAGCCCAGCAGTTCATGGCCCACGTGATGCCCGGCAATGTTGGCCGCGTCAAGCGCTACCACGACGACGTGCCGCTGTTCTCGCGCTTCCAGATCGAGCACCAGATCGAGTCTGCGTACTCGCGGCAAGTGACTCTGCCGTCTGGCGGCGCCGTGGTTATCGACCACACTGAAGCGCTGGTGTCCGTAGACGTCAACTCCGGCCGCGCCACCAAGGGTTCGGACATCGAAGAGACGGCCTTCAGGACGAACTGCGAAGCCGCCGACGAAGTAGCTCGCCAGTTGCGCCTGCGCGACTTGGGCGGCTTGATCGTCATCGACTTCATCGACATGGAGTCCTCCAAGAATCAGCGCGAAGTCGAGAACCGCCTGCGCGACGCCCTGCATCACGACCGCGCCCGTGTTCAGACGGGCAAGATCAGTCGCTTCGGCCTGCTTGAGCTCTCCCGCCAGCGTCTGCGTCCGGCACTTGCCGAAACCAGCTATATCACCTGCCCGCGCTGCACCGGTACCGGCCATATCCGCTCGACCGAATCGGCGGCACTGCATATCCTGCGCATCCTCGAAGAAGAGGCGATGAAGGAAAATACCGGCGCGATTCACGCCCAGGTTCCCGTCGACGTTGCCACCTTCCTGCTTAACGAAAAGCGGGTCGACATCGCCCGTATCGAAGCGCGTCACCATATCAATCTGGTCGTCGTTCCGAATCGCCAACTGGAAACGCCGCAGCACGAAATCATCCGTCTGCGTCACGACCAGCTGAACGCCGAAGACGTCGTCGTTCCTAGCTATCAGATGGCTGAGAAGATCGCCGATGATCCTTATCAACCGCCCTCGGCACAAACAGATGTGCGGTTGCCAAAGCAGGAGGCGGCAGTCAAGGGCATCACGCCCGACCAGCCGGCACCGATTGTCGAACCCAAAGTCAAACCCGAATCAAAACTCGAACCGGCACGTCAGACCGCACCAGGCATCATCGCCAAAATTTTCGCCTGGTTTGGCGGCAACAAAGTCGCGGCGCCGCAACCGGAATCGAAACCCGAGAAGCCTGCGCGGCGCGAGCGGGGCGACAGGAATGGCCGCGATCGTGGTGACCGCGGCGGGCGTAACCGCCGGGACCGCGACAGTCGCGAGGGTCGCGAAGAACGCCCGGGACGTAGTGATCAAGGAGAACGCAAGGACAAGGAACGTGGTGAAAACCAGCCGCGCGCCCAGCAGCAACCGCGTCGTGACGAGGTCACCGATGGCCAGCCGCCGCGCGAAGGTGGGCGGCGCGGACGTGGCCAGCGCAACGAGGCACGCGAGGGCCGCGAAGAGAAGCGCGATGGCGAACCACGCCAGCCGAAAACGCCGCGCATCGAGGCACCGGCTTCCACCAATCAGTCCATGGTGATGCCCGATACCGCCGAAGCCCCGAATTCCGGTGAAGGCAATGGAGAAGGTTCGCGCAAGCGCGGCCGTCGCGGTCGTGGCCGCGGCGAGCGTCGCGAAGAGAATGTGCCGACGCTCGCCGAAGGCGTCAGCACTGAAAATGCCCTGGAAACCGTTGCGGTCATGGCGCCTTCCGCGCCGGCGATCGAACCGGAAGCCAGTATGCGTCCCATGCCGTGGCCGGTACCGATGCCTATTGTGGCAACCAGCGAACCATTGGCCCCGGCTATCAAAGCCGTGCTGGTCGAACCACCGGTGATTGCCCCGATCATTGAGGAATCGGCGTCCGTGATTTCGGAGCAACCGGTGATGGCTATTGCCTCTCCCGCACCGACTCCGAAACCAGGGCCTGCACCGGTCGCAGACCTATCCACGAATCTGGGACAGTCCGGCCTGGTGATGATCGAAACCGCAGCAAGCAGCGTCGCGCCGGCCACGTCGGTCGAGGCACCGCAACAAGCCCTCGGCCGCAAGCCGAAGGCCGCCGTCGTTGTCGCCGCAGAACCGCTACAAATGGTGGAAACCCGGCACGGCTGACCACCCCACGTGCATGGCGTATCCAGAACGGCTGCCCGTTTCCAACGGGCAGCCGTTCTTACTTGGTTTGCCGCAAGTGTTCGATCAACCCGGCGGAAGCCGCCTCGATAAGATCGAGTACCCGCTCGAAGCCTTCCGGTCCGCCATAGTAGGGATCGGGAACCTCGTCCTCGACCGCGTCTTGCGCATAATCAAGAAGGAGCCCAAGGCGATGCTGTTCCTCGCCCGGGCAGGCCTCGCGCAACATCGCCAGGTTGCTTCTATCCATGGCGAGAATGAAGTCATAACGCAGAAAGTCAGCTGTCACGACACGCCGAGCCCGCAGCTTTGACAGGTCGTAGCCACGACTGGCAGCAACTTTCTGGGACCGGGGGTCGGGTGGTTCGCCCACGTGGTAGGCGTGCGTTCCCGCCGAGTCAATTTCGACGCCGTCAGCAAGCCCTGCGCGCTCGACGTGTGTACGAAGAACGCCTTCGGCAGTCGGCGAGCGACAGATGTTGCCCATGCAAACAAGAAGTACTCTAACCATGATTCATCGAGTGGCTGCGACCCAGTTCCAGCGAATCCCGCCGGGTCGCGAGATGCGGGCGAATTCCGAATACAATATTGCCTGATGAGGCGATCAATCGTCGTTATGTGGCCGCTTCATTGCCGGTCCGACGGACAGGCCAATAATAATCGACCAGAGTGGAGTCCCCAAACATGAACGCACAAAAAGTCATTCCCGCCACCCTGATTCCGGGTGACGGCATCGGCCCCGAGATCACCGAGGCAACGCTCAAGGCGCTCGATGCGCTCGGCGCGCCTTTCGTTTGGGATCGCCAGGTTGCCGGTGCGGCCGGCGTTGCCGCCTGTGGCGATCCTCTGCCNNGTTCGCCTGCGCGAGGAATTCAAGCTCTACGCCAACCTGCGTCCCGCCCGGTCGATCGTACCTGGCGGGCGCTACGAGAATATCAATCTGGTTCTGGTGCGGGAGAACAATGAGGGCTTGTACATGGGCTACGAGCACTTCATCCCGATCGATGGCGATCCTCATGCTGT
>PMIH01000236.1 GCA_003158255.1 Rhodocyclaceae bacterium | reverse complement strand
GGGTGAGAGAGGGAGCTACAACGCTTGAGCCGACGGCCACTTCGGGCCGCCAGCTAAAGCGTTGCCGCTTCGCGGTGTCAGCAAGAAATGGTTCTATAACCTGCTTGCCGTCCAGGACTCAACCGGCAAGAACTCGAATATCTATGCTTACTAAAGTATGATATTAGCGAGACAGTCGCAAAAAGAGAGCCGTCAACATGTTTCAGGAAAATATTTCGGCATTAACCAAACTTTCAGCGGTGCTGGGCGCGGCGCTGCACGAGCGCGATGCCTACACCTGCCTGCACGGGGACCGCGTGATGCAGGTGGCATTGGCGGTTGGCCGTAGCGTTGGCCTGAATTCCCAGGAACTCGGCCGGCTGCGCGCGGCGGCGCTATTGCACGACGTGGGCAAGATTGGCATTCCCGACGAGGTGTTGTTGAACCCTGGCGCGCTTGATTCGGCGCAGCTGGCGATCATGCGTAGCCATTCCGAACGGGGCGAGAAGATTCTGCGCGCGATCCCTGGCGAAGATGCCAACTTGGTAGCGGAAGCGGTTCGCCATCATCACGAAGAGTTCGACGGCAGCGGCTATCCGGACCGGCTTGGCGGAGAAAACATTCCCGTGTTGTCGCGGATCATTTCGATCACCGACAATTACGATGCCATGGCCAGCCGGCGCGTATACCATCGGCCCAGGGATCACGAATACATCATCGGCGTAATGCACGAAGAAAGCGGGCAGAAGCACGACCCCTACCTGCTGAGCAAATTCATGAACGTGATCGAGCGCTCGCCCCTGCGCGTATCCTGAGGCCGATTCTCGCGCTGCTAGGCGCGACCGAGATGCTGCAACAGTTCGCCCAGGCCAGCTTCCAGTTGCCCACCTTCCGGCATTTTCCCGTTCGGCGTCAGGTGATCCACCAACTGCGGCAACAGGGCTGCCAGTCCGGCCGAAGCGTCGCCGTGGCTGACGCCGGCTTGCTGCGCGATCTGCGCCACCGCGTCGTGACCCAATACCTTGCTCACGTCGTCGGCTGAAATCGGCATGTTCTGGCCAGTGCCAACCCACGATGCAACGTGATCGCCCAAGCCGGCTTGCTGGAAGCCATTCAGCAGCGCACCCAAACCACCGAGCGCACCACCCGCGCCGGATGCCCCGCCTTGCCCACCACCCAGCACACTGCCGAGCATGCCACCGAGGCCACCGCCGCCGCTTTGGCCGCCCAGCATGCCACCCAGGACATTGCCCAGACCACCACCGCCGCCCGCTTGCTGGCCGCGCATCATGGATAGCACGACAGGCAGCAGTGCGGTCAACAAGCCGGCGTTCAAGCCGCCACACTGCGTCGGCTGATTTTGATTCTGCCCAAGGCCACCACCAAGAACACTGCCAAGAACGCTATCGAGAAGTCCCATGTCCGTAATCTCCGTTATCACATCGACGATCGCCGGATCATCCAGTCGGATATCGCTACTCGGACAAACCGGCGCGGCGATGGTAACACCAGCGCAATCGGCAAACAAAGCTCTGGACGTCAATTAGCTAGCCGCAAGCAACGCGGTGGATATTCTCGATAGAAAGAGTCCTTCAGTCCTTGTACGCCTCGACCGGCACGCGAATCTTGATGTCGTCGCTGACCTCGGGGATGTACTTCTTCATGCCGAACTCGGACCGCTTGATGGTGGCGGTCACATCGCCGCCGCAGACCGGCATGTTGTTCAATGGATGTTTGATGCAACGAAAGCCCGACACGGTCAGGTGCAGTGGTTTGGTAATGCCGAGCATCGTGAAATCGCCGTCGGCGCCAACGACTTTGCCGTCCTTGAATATCAACGCGGTCGACTTGTACGTCATGGTCGGGTACTTGTCTACGTTGAACAGACCCGGGTCGGCGACGTGTCTGGACCAGGCGGCCGAACTCATGTCGACAGAGGTCGTGTCGATCGTGAATTCGACGCTGCCCTTGTTCGCCGCGAGATCCAGGATGATTGAGCCCGTGGCGTGATTGAAGCGCCCCTGCTGCGTCGTAAAGCCCAGATGGGTAATTTCGAAGGTCGGCACCGTAAACGTCGAGTCGATCGTGTACTTGTCTGCCGCAACGGCTGCGCCGGCAACCAGCGCCATGGCAAGCATACTCAGGAATCTTGGCATCATGTTTTCCCTTTCGTGAGGGCTACGTTCGATAGTGTCCAAATCCGGTCTACTGCGCGTCAGGGAATGCTTGCAGATAGCCGGCCACATTGACCATGTCGTCGTGAGAAAGCAAATGGGTGATCTGCTTCATCGGCGTACCAGGACGTCCTTCGGTTTCCTGGAACACGTGAAGCTGCTTCACAAGGTAATCCTGATGCTGGCCGGCGAGCCGCGGGAAGGCGCCCAAGCCTTCCGCAAGGGGGCCGTGGCAAGCGAAACATGGCGCCGTTTCCTTCTCGGGTATGCCCTGTTCAAAAATCTTGCGCCCGGCCGCTATTTGTTGCGCGGTGACGGAGACGTTTGGCTGTGGTAGCTGTGTGCTGAAATACTCGGCAAGGCCCTTGATCTGGGCATCGTTCAAACTGCGGCTGATGCCCCACATGTACTCGTATCCAGCCGGATCTGATCGCTGGTGACTGCGAAAGCCCTCCAGTTGCGCGATTATGTAAGCTTCCTTCTGCCCCGCCAGCTTCGGGAAGTTCGGCGAGATCGAATTGCCGTCGATCCCATGGCAATTCGAACACACCTGAGCAGCGGTAACCTCGGGGCGGATATCCGGATTGGCGAGATCACGCGACCGCTCCAGATTTGTGCATCCACTGACGCCGACAATGGCAACGGCGGCAATCAATATCTTTCTCATATCTCCTCCAGCAATTCCGCAATAGTGGACGAAGAAGGCACGGTCAGTAGGCCGCCCAGACGTACAGGAACACGGTGTTGTTGTCACGGGCATTGCGGCCGTTACCGTCGTAGTTCGACTTGGCGCCCTGATACTGATCCCACATGTAGTACTGCAATCCGACGCGAACATACTGGACCGGATTCCAGAAGATCTCCGGCACCCAAAGACGCGAATTGGGAACCGCGGACGGGTTGGCATTGAGGATGGAGTCGCTGCTTCCCCGAACGCTGGTATAGGCCAGTGAAGCGCCATACCTGGCCTCGTAGACATAGGTCAGCTTGGCGCGGCGATAATCAAGCGTGTTGGACGAGTTCGCGAACACCCCCTCGTACTCCGGATTGGCCGTATTCCACAGTGAATCGGCATAGCGCTGCTTCTCGTGCGTGTAACTGAACATCGCCGTGATGACGTGCGGATCGAGGACGTACTGATACTGGCCATCGATGCCAAAGTCATTGAAGCGGGCGGTCGGGCCATCAATATCGGCCGAGTCGAAATAGGTCTGCGCCGACATGCCGTGAAGACCGACCATCGCACTGTTGGCTCCCCAGTCGTGGTTGAGCGCCAGCCGCCAATAGGGGTTGAAGCCCTTGAGGCGCCGGAACGAATCCATTTCGTTGGCGCCAACCTCGCCGAACGCCGAAAAGGCCTTTTCGGCGACTTTGTATCCACCCAACTCCGCGTAGACCAGGTTGTTCCAGAATGCATAGGCGGTCGCACCAGCGGACGTTTGTCCGAGGCTCTGGATGATGGGCATGGCCGGTACGTCAACGAACGGCCCGCCCGCGTTACCCCCTGGATTGCCGACCGGAACATAGCCGGGTACCGGCGTGAATGCGCTGTTATGGGTGTTCCAGACGTCGGTAACGCCCGGATTGTTGTTCAAGGTGGCACCAACGATGAGATCGTGATCCTTGTTGATAAAGCGATCGGCGTAGCGCAGATCGACTTGGTCCACGTGCGACCGGCTGATCCACTTACCCTGGTCGTTCAGGTGATCGAACCGATCCCACGTCCATTGGACGAACATGCCGAGGTTGTCTGTCACCTTGCCGCAACAGAGCAGGCTCGCCGTCGTGAACTCGAAGCGCCCGTTGTGGGGGAAATCGCCTTCGGTGTCGGTACTGCCCGCAGTCGAGGAAACCCGGGCAGACGAAGCAACGCCCATGATCGCCAGCGGCACGGTTGCCCGTTCGCCCATAGTGTACCCGGTGAGCTTGAACTTGCGTCCATAGGCCGTCAGTTCCGGAAACTGGCCGCCGGCATGACACGACAAACAGTTCTGTCCGGTCTGCCTGGCAAAGAGCGGCAACGCCCCACAGTCCGTCGGGAGCAGGCCGAATATCGCCACGAACAACGGCAACGTTGCGATCCATCCCGTCCAAATTCTTTTCTTGATCCGCACAACTGACAGCTGCATGGCGCTTCCTTTCGGTTGACTGGTGACCATGACGAACGGATACACCGTGGCTAGACAGAAAACGCTAGGGAGGATGGCAACAAGTACGGCGACTGCAATCAGGAATCCAGTAGTCGCAACGGGCGAAGGACGGAGCGAGTGCCGACGAGGCCAAAGACCACGCGAAGGCGCCGCGCGGGCGAGCAGCCCCGGGATGCGGCACACAGCCGCTCACCATTACCGGCATTCGATCCCTCCTCTCGATGCAACGGCGCTATTCCGATGATCCGTTCTTTCGTCGTCGCCGACGCTTCGGATTCTTGTTGGTTCCAACTTTCCAGTTCTTGCTATTTCATATTGCTGCAACAAAGTTAACTGTTCGGCAAAAGCCTGTCAACGCTTATCCGCGCACGCCGACATTGCTGCGATGCAGCTAACGGCGCGTGATCCTGGTCTTCGTTCCCGGAGCCGTCCGCACTGCCGGCTTGTCATCCACCAGCCGGAAATCGATCTTGTTTTGATCCAGGTCGACGCGCACGAGTTGCACGCGCACGCGATCCGAAAGCCGGAAACGCCTGCCGGTGCGCTCGCCGACCATGGCGTGGGCGGCGGTGTCGAAGTGAAAGTAGTCCTGGCCGAGTTCCGATACATGCACCAGCCCTTCGACGAATACGTCGTCAAGCGCAACGAAGATGCCGAACGGCACCACAGCGGAAATGCTGCCCGCAAACTCTTCGTTGATGCGGTCCTGCATGTAGAAGCATTTGAGCCAGGCATCGACTTCGCGCGTCGCTTCGTCGGCGCGCCGCTCGGTGGCCGAGCAATGCAGGCCGATGTCGCTCCAGTCGCCCGGCTCATATTGGCGTGCCGCCACGGCTGACTTTATGGCGCGATGAATCAGCAGATCCGGGTAGCGCCGGATAGGCGAAGTGAAGTGGGTATAGCTCTCGTACGCCAGCCCGAAATGGCCGACGTTGTCCGGGCTGTAAATGGCCTGGCGCAACGACCGCAACATGACGGTTTGCAGAAGTTGCTTGTCCGGCCGATCCTGGATCTTCTCCAGAAGTTGCGCGTAATCCTTGGCCTGCGGATCGTCGCCGCCGCCGAGTTGAAGGCCGAAAGTGCCGAGAAAATCGCGCAGCTTTAGCAGCCGCTCGGGCGTCGGCCCTTCGTGGACACGGTACAGCGCCGGCTGCTTGCGTCCCTTGAGAAAATCGGAGGCGCAGACATTGGCCGCCAGCATGCATTCCTCGATCAAGCGATGCGCGTCGTTGCGCTCGTAGGGCTCGATGCGCTCGATCTTGCCATGGTCGTCGAAAACCATGCGCGTCTCAACGGTTTCGAAGTCGATGGCGCCGCGCTTCTGGCGCGCCTTGACCAGCACGCGGAACAACGCGTCGAGGTTCTCCAGATGCGGCAACAGCGCGTCGAGCTTCTTGCGGGTCTTGGCATCCCGTTCGTAAAGCGCCGCCGCCACTTCCGTGTAGGTCAGCCGCGCGTGCGACCACATCACCGCCGAATAGAAGCGGTACTGCTTGATCTCCCCGGTGGCAGAGAGCTGCATGTCGCAAGCCATGCACAGACGCTCGACATTGGGATTGATCGAGCACAGCCCGTTGGAGAGCTTCTCCGGCAGCATCGGAATCACGCGGCGCGGAAAGTACACGGAATTGCCGCGCTCGTAGGCTTCGTGGTCGAGTGCGCTACCCGGCTGCACATAATGCGAAACGTCGGCGATGGCAACCACCAGGCGGAAGCCCTTGCCCTGCCGCTCGCAATAAACGGCATCGTCGAAGTCGCGCGCTGTTTCGCCGTCGATAGTCACCAGCGGCAATTGCGTCAGATCCTCGCGGCCCTTCCAGTCGGCCTTGCGAACTTCGTCGGGCAGCTTCTTCGTTTCGGCCACCACGGCCTTCGAAAACTCGAACGGCAGATCGTGCTTGCGCAGCGCGATCTCGATTTCCATGCCGGGATCGGCATAATTGCCCAGCACCTCGACGACGCGACCGATCGGCTGTGACTGCTTGGACGGCTGCTCGATCAGTTCGACAACGACAACCTGTCCCGGCAGCGCCTTCGGCCCCTTCTTCTCGGCCGGCGCCAGCAGGATGTCCTGGCTGATGCGCTTGTTCTCGGCGACGAGGAACCAGACGCCGTGCTCCTGATGCACGCGCCCGACGATGCGGGTGTTGGCGCGCTCGGTGACCTCGACAATCTTGCCTTCGGGTCGGCCCTTGCGATCGATGCCGACAATGCGCGCGATAGCGCGGTCGCCGTGCAACACCTT
>PMIH01000097.1 GCA_003158255.1 Rhodocyclaceae bacterium | reverse complement strand
CCAGCGTGTTCCTCCCATCACGGCTGGTGCGTATCAGTGAGCGGATAGTTGTGGCCGACAACTTCCCCAAAGAGCCGTACCACCACGACTGACTTTCGCTGAAGTCATCCAACGCGCCCTCGCCCAACCCACCCAAGCCCCTGCGCTAGAATGCCCGCGGCGAATTGCCGTCAACCAAGCGGGAGCGACCATGGCGGGCTGGATTTTCCTGGTGTTGGTGGTGGGTGCGGTGGTGTGGATCGTTTCGATCTACAACGGGCTGGTGCGGCTGCGCAACCGCTTCAAGAACGCCTTCGCGCAGATCGACGTGCAGCTCAAGCGCCGGTACGACCTGATCCCGAATCTGGTCGAGACGGTGAAGGGCTACATGGCCCACGAGCGGAACACGCTGGAGCAGGTGATCGCGGCGCGCAACAGCGCGCAGGCGGCGACGAGCAAGGCTTCGGCCAATCCGGCCGACGGGCAGGCGGTGCAGCAGATGGCGGGCGCCATGGCGGCCCTCGACAACAGCCTGGGGCGGCTCTTCGCGCTGGTCGAGTCGTATCCGGACCTGAAGGCGAGCGAGAACATGAAACAGCTCACCGAGGAGCTGACCAGCACCGAGAACCGGGTCGCCTTCGCGCGCCAGGCCTACAACGACGCGGTGATGGACTACAACACGGCGCTGGAGGTGCTCCCCAACAACTTCGTGGCGCCCATGGGGTCGTTCAAGCCGGCGACGATGCTGGAGGCGACCGAGTCGGCCGAGGAGAAGAAGCCCGTCAAGGTTTCGTTCAGCTAGCGGTCGGCGGTGGACTTCTTCGCCAGCCAGGAGCGCGCCGAGCGGCAGACGCGGCGGATGCTCATGCTATTCGTGGTCGCGGTGGTCCTCACCGTCGCGGCGCTGGACCTACTGGCAGGCACGACCTACCTGTTCACGTCCAACGTGCACGCGCCTTCGTTCGGCGTTGCGATGCGCGCGGTCCCCTCCTCCGTGTATTGGCTGACGACGGTGGCGGTGGTGGCGACCATCCTCGGCGGCACGTGGCACCGCATGGCGTCGCTGGCGGGCGGCGGCGCGGCGGTGGCGGAGCTGGTCGGCGCGCGGCGCGTGACGAGCCCGGGCGCGAGCCTCGCCGAGCAGCAGCTCGTCAACGTGGTGGAGGAGATGGCCATCGCGGCCGGCATCCGCGTGCCGCTCATCTACGTGATGGACGGCCAGCGCGGCATCAACGCCTTCGCCGCCGGCTACTCGCCTGACCAGGCGGCGGTGACGGTGACGCAGGGCACGCTCGAGCAGTTGAGCCGCGACGAGCTGCAAGGCGTGGTCGCGCACGAGTTCAGCCACATCCTGAATGGCGACATGCGCCTCAACGTCCGGCTGGTCGGCATCATCGCCGGCCTCGTGTTCATCGGCGGCACGGGCAGCTTCCTCATGCGGATGGGCAGCGGCTATGACGGCGACGAGGGGCGCTTTCGGCAGCGCGGCGACGGACGGCTGGCGTTGGTTGGCTTCTTCATCTGGCTCATCGGTTCGATCGGCGTGCTGTTCGGTTCGCTGATCAAGGCGGCGGTGTCGCGCCAGCGCGAGTTCCTGGCCGACGCGGCGGCCGTGCAGTTCACGCGCAATCCGGAAGGCATCGGCGGCGCGCTGGCCAAGATCGGCCAGACGGGCTCGGATGTGGTGCAGCTCCACGCCGACGAGTTGAGCCACATGTATTTCGGCCCGTCATGCGAGAGCTTCTTCGCCACGCATCCGCCGATCGAGGCGCGCATCGAGCGCATCCTCGGCACCGGCGCTGCGCGGCTCTTCGAACACAAGCTGAAGACGGGCCGGCCCGCTGTGCCGGCGGCGCCTGCCGCTAGCACCGGCGGCGCCATGACGACGCCGGCGGCCGTGCTCGCCACCATCGGCAACCACACGGACCGGCACGTGAGTTTCGCCCGCCAGTTCATCGACGACCTGCCGGCGGACGTACGGCGCTCGGTGGCGACGCAGGCCGGCGCCAAGGCGGCGCTGTGCGCGCTGCTGCTGAACGGCGGCGAGGCACGGCAGCGCCAGCTCGGCCTGATCGCCGCCGCGGAAAACCGGATGACGACCGAGGCGGCGGAGCGCCTGGCCGAATCGCTGGTACCACTGGGCGAGCGTGCGCGCATGCCGGTGCTGACGCTGGCGATGGAAGCGCTGCGCCCGCTCGACGTCGTCGAGCGCGATGCCTTCGTGCGTCTGGTGACCGACCTCGTGAACGCCGACGGCCGCGTCACGCTCGGCGAATTCGTGCTGCTCACGCTCTGCCGCAGCCAGCTGGAGACGAGCCTCGAACGGCCGCGGACGAAGGTGCAGACGCTGCGCGAGGCCTCCGGCCCGGCCGCGACCATCCTCGCGTTGGTGGCGCGCGCGGCGCGGGTGGAGAGCAAGGTCGCCGCCGGCATCATCGGCGCGCTCGACCTCGCGCCCGGCCCGACCGCAACATCAGCCGAGCTTTCGTTTCCCGCCGTGGATGCCGCGCTGGCCGAACTCAAGCGCGTGGAGCCGGAAGGCAAGCGCCGCCTGATCGACACCGCTGTCCGGCTCGTCATGGCCGACGGCCGGCTGGAAGTCGTGGAGGGCGAACTGCTGCGGGCGCTTTGCGCCGCGCTCGAAGTGCCGCTGCCGCCGATCCTCGGCTGAGGGCACGCTCGGGCGGCTAACGCACCGCTGCTTCAGCCAGATCGCGCAGAAACGCCTCGTATTGCGGCCAATCGTACACCGGGCCGACGTGCGAAAAAACCACCAGACCGTTGCGATCGAGTACGAAGGTGGTCGGGAAGCGGCTGGCGACTTCCCGGTCCTTGACGAGTGTCCCGTCGGCAAGGCGGAAACTGGTGTCCTCGTCCCCGCTCGAACCCGAATCGGCCAACGGCAGCGTTATCCCCTGACGCTCAGCCCATTGCCGCGACACGTCAAACTTTTCCCGTGCTTGCAGAACGACAAAGGCAATGTCGGATCGAGCGGCCAATGTCTGCTGAATCTTCTGCAACTCCGGCATCTCGCGCCGGCACGGCGGGCACCATGCGCCCCAGAAATGCAGCACCACCACCTTGCCGCGCAGCGCGGAGAGCTGCCGCGGCTTTCCATCGGCAGTCCTGAAAGCGAGGTCACGCATGCGCTGCCCGCGTTCTCGCCCCACTGTAGCTTTCTTCGCTTGCGCAGCACTGGCATACGGACGCCACAGGCGTGGCCAGTCGGTCGCATCGAACACGGTCTTGTCATCGATCGCAAAGCTGACGCAACGCTGCTCGGTCTGGCCTTGGCAGACCGCCAGAGATTTTTCGGCGGCACTCGCCGCCGAGGGTTCTCCGCTAGTCCACCCGTAAGTACCACCCGGGGCGATGGCGAAAGCCCGGTGATCGGCAGCATCGAGAAAGTCGCGATACTCGTTCTGGCCAGCAGGGCTTAGATGAGGAGGCAGCGCCGGCGCAGCAAATGCTGCACAGGTCAATACCACCAAAAGACAGCCAAGAAATCCCGAACGTTCCACACTCTATCGAAGGCGATGTAGCCGCCGGCCACGGACATGCGGATTGTATCCTTGGTCGAACCTGCCTTCGACCGTCTCAAGGACGATCCAATTCCTCATCCGCCAGCGCAAGCGGATCCTCTTTCGGCTCCAAGTGAGTCGTGACGTGCAGGTGAGGTACGGCCAAGCGCAAATCAGCCTCGATCCGCTCGGAGTAGTCGTGCCCCTTCTGCACCATCCAGTCGCCGGGTACCAGCACGTGGATGGTAGCGAAGGCGCGCGCACCGGCCTGGCGCGTGCGCAGTGCGTGAAACTCCAAGCCCTCGCCGCGGTAGCGATCCAGAACCTGTTCGATTCTTTGCCGCGCTTCCTCCGGCACCGAAACGTCCATCAGGCCCGCAGCGGAACGGCGCAGCAACTGCCAGCCGGTCCACACAATGTTCACTGCCACCAGAATTGCAATCACCGGATCCAGCCATGACCAGCCAGTTGCCCAGACCAGTCCGACGCCGATGATGACCCCAACCGAGGTCCACACGTCGGTCATCAGGTGACGCGCGTCCGCATCCAAAGTAATCGAGTTGTGCTGGCGCCCAACGCCGAGCAGGATCCGCGCCGTCGCCAGATTGATGATCGATGCGACCACCGATACCGCAAGGCCGACGCCCACATCTTCCAGCGCCTGGGGATGCAGTAATCTGCCCACTGCGGCGTAGCCGATGCTGAGCGCGGCGACCAGGATCAGGAAGCCTTCGAATGCACTGGAAAAGTATTCCGCCTTGCCATGCCCGTGAGTGTGGCTTTCGTCGGCCGGCGCCTCCGCCAGCGACAGCATGGCCAAGGCCATCAGCGCCCCAGCCAGATTGACGAACGACTCCAGCGCGTCCGACAGCAGGCCGACCGAACCGGTCAGCCGCCAGGCCACGCCCTTGAGCACGATGGTAGCGAGCGCCGTCGTGATCGACAACCAAGCGTAGCGCTGCAACGAAGGAGAAACCATGCCTTGTTCCTGATGGACTATCGATGAATGTTAGACGACCTCAGTCGTCATCGTCGTGGCGGTGCCGACGCTGTTCGCGATCCTCCGGCGGCAGCGGCCGGTCGCCATACGCCGCACGATAGACCTCCGCGGCCGTGAACGCGCAGTCCTTGCGCGCAGCGATTTCTCGCAGCAAATCGGGATCGGCCAGTGGTGCGACACCGATCCTGGCCCGAATCGAGTCGCAGGGATCTACTGGCGCGTCGACCGCGTACAGGGGTGCCGAGAGCAGTAGCAGGCATCCGGCCAAGAGGGTACGGAGCGCAGTCATGCGCGGATCAGGTCGGGTGATACTCGGTGGTATTGGCACCATGAATCGTGGTTTCGCCCGGGTGTCCGGACAGCGAATATGGAATGAACACGAAAGCGGCGGTGGCAACCACGATCAGCACGGAGGCAATGAGGCCGACCAGGGTGAGAACGAAATCGGGCTTGGTAGTCATACTGGACTTGGTGGTCATGATATTTCTCCTTTACAGGTCACGAGGCACCAGTATGACAAGCGGCGATGAACCCACCATGAACAGCAAATTATCGCTATACGCTGGCCGGTAAAGTCAGTTTGGCCGCCAAGCCACCGAGCGGCGATTCTGCCAAGGTCACCTGCCCACCGTACAGCCGGGCCAGGTCATCAACGATGGCGAGACCCAGCCCCGTCCCCGGCACCTGCTCGTCAGCCCGGACACCGCGACGGATCATGGCTTCCCGCTGATCGGGCTCAATGCCCGGACCATCGTCCTCGATCAGGATGTCGAGCCTGTCGCCATCGATCCGGGCGTAAATCTCGACGCGGGAAACGGCCCACTTGCAGGCGTTGTCAAGAAGGTTGCCCAGCATCTCCTGCAAGTCTTGCTCCTCGCCACGGAACATGAGGTCCGGCGCCACCGGGTGGAATACCAATTCCAAATTGCGCCCGGCATAAATGCGTTGCATCGTGCGTACCAGCCCATCGACGGCCACTCTGACGGGCGTTCGCGCACCGGGCACGCGTACCGAAGCGGCTGCTTGCGCCCGAGCGAGGTGGTAATCGACCTGCTTTCGCGCCACCTCGACCTGGCCTGCGACGAGTTGGGCGAGCTTGTCATCCTTGCCATGCGCGGCATTAGCGAGAACGCTCAACGGCGTCTTCAGGGCATGCGCAAGATTGCCGGCCTGCGTGCGGGCACGCTCGACGACTTCCGCGTTCTGCGTCAACACGCTGTTGAATTCCTCCACCAGCGGCATAAGTTCAGCCGGAAACTCACCCTCCAGTCGCCGGGTATCGCCGCTGCGTACTTGCCCCAGCGCGTTGCGCAGCTGACGCAGCGGCGCCAGGCCGAAGACGACCTGCAACAGCGCCGCCAGCGCAAGCCCGAGGCCCAGCACGCCGAGCGCCAGCCAGAGCGCGCCCTTGAAGCGCGAAACTGGTTCAATCATCAGGCTTTCATCTGCGGCGGCAATCAGGCGCAGGGAAACATCGTCGATGCGCACGGTGCGTTCGACCGCCCCCAAAGTCGTCCCATCAGGTCCGGCGATGCGGTGTTGGTGAACTTCCCCATTCTTCGGCATATCGACGGGAACGGTGAGCACCTGGTCCCACAACGAGCGGGAACGCAACGCCCCCTCCATTGGCGGCATTCCCGGCCCGGCGATGCGGTCTATCTGCCAGTAGAGGCCGCCAAAAGGCCTGTTGAAGCGGGGATCGCTCAGCGGCACCGACAGTGTCGGCCGGCCCTGCCCGTCCAGAACCAGATGGGCCGTCAATTGGTCGAGATGAGTCCCTAGTTCGGCATTGAACTGCGTTTCGACATGGCTGCGAAACAGGCTACCCAGTCCCCATCCCGCGATGACGATCGAGGCGACGATCCAGACCAGCGTGGTAAGCAACAGCCGAAGGCGCAACGAACCGCGTAGCGTCGCCGAAGTCATTGCGGAGTGACGAGGCGGTAGCCGAGACCGCGCACGGTTTCGATCATTCCCGGCGGCAATTTCTTGCGCAGACGGGCAATGAACACCTCGACCGTGTTCGAGTCGCGGTCGAAATCCTGCGCATAAATGTGTTCGACCAGATCGGTGCGCGACACCGCTTCGCCCTGATGGTGCATCAGATAGGCCAGCACGCGGTACTCGTGGCTGGTCAGCGTCAATGCCTGCCCATCGACGGTGGCGCGACTGGCTCGTGTATCGAGCGTGAGTGGACCGCAACTCAGTTCGGCGCTGGCGTGACCGCTTGCGCGGCGGATCAGGGCGCGCAGCCGGGCCAACAATTCTTCCATATGAAAGGGTTTGGTCAGATAGTCGTCGGCACCGGCATCGATGCCGGCCACCTTCTCGTGCCAGGTATCACGCGCCGTCAGGATCAGCACCGGCATGGTCCGTCCCGCCGCGCGCCATTTCTTCAGCACCGTGATGCCATCCATTCTGGGCAATCCCAGGTCCAGCACGACGGCGTCGACCGGCTCGGTATCGCCCATGAAATGGGCATCGACCCCGTTGTCGGCCACATCCACCGCATAACCCGCCGAACTCAATCCCTCGGCCAGTTGCGCAGCCAGGGTCGGCTCGTCTTCAACCACCAGAATCCGCACCCGGTCTCCCCCTAGATGGACGTCACTTGTTGCCCCGCTCGGCGGTCCCGATGATATCGCCCGTACGGCCGTCGATCTTCAATTTCACCAGCGCGCCACCCGTTCTCAGGACCTTGATTTCGTAGACCCAGCGCACTCCCATTTGCTCCAGTTCGACCTCCATGACCTTGCCGGGATAGTCGCGTTCGACCCGTTCCATGATCACTTTCAACGGCAATGCCTCGCCGGCTTCCACCGCCTGGCGGGCACGGTCATGATCGTGTCCGTCGCCCGCCCAGCTCGGCGCAACGCCCAGGGCCACCAGAGCCAGCGCCACAGCAGAACTCTTGCGCAATCGTCTGAACGACATGCTGCCCAACATGGTGGCGACCCCGATCCTTGTCTTGCAATAGGTGACGTTGTAGCCCACTGCGGGTGAACACAAGCTGAACAACGGATTCATCTTTCGTTCAGTTGGCTCCGAGCATAGTCGGTTCCACATCACCATTATCGCAAGGAGAAACCATGAACCAGAACCTCACCGCCATCGCCGGAGCCGTTGCGATGATCCTCACCACCGCCGCAATGGCCGGCCCCCGGGAAGACCTGCTGGCCCAGTATGCCACCTCCGCCAAGGCGGCTGCGACCGGATTTTCCGGATTCTCCGCCGCTCGCGGCAAGGCTTTTCACAGCCAGACCTTCGCTGGCGGCAAGCCCAACACGCCGGCCTGCACGTCTTGCCATGGCAACGATCCGCGCACGCCCGGCCGCGCACTGACCGGGAAGACTATCGAGCCGATGGCAGCCTCCGTTTCGGCTTCGCGCTATACCGATCCGGCGAAAGTCGAGAAGTGGTTCAAGCGCAACTGCAACGAGGTACTCGGCCGCGAATGCACGCCGCAGGAAAAAGGCGACTGGTTGACCTACATGTCGGGCCAATAAGTCGCCGAACCAGAACTCATCATTAAGGACATTACCATGACCATCCCCTACCGCCCGCTCGCCATCGGCATCGCCGTCATCGCCTTTTCGCTCATCCTGCTGGAACGCGCACAAGCCGGTGGCAGCCACTTCTTCGCGCCGGTTTCAGATCCTCTCGTCAAGGAAGAATGCGGCAGTTGCCACCTGCCGTTCGCTCCTTCGATGCTGCCCGCCAATTCGTGGCGACGCATGATGGGCGATCTGTCGAACCACTTCGGCGATGACGCCAGCGTCGACGCGCAAACCGCCCGCAAGATCACCGACTACCTCGTCGCCAACGCCGCCGACACGGGCGGCCAACGTTACAGCGGAAAATTGCTGCGCGGTGTGTCGACCGACAACGCCCCGCTGCGCATCACCGAGTTGCCGAAATGGGTGCGCGAGCATCGCAAGGTGACCGTCGCGGAATGGCAGCACAAGGACGTGCGCACCAAGGCCAACTGCGCCGCCTGCCACGTTGATGCGGCCAAGGGCTACTACGACGAGTAAGCCATGAAAACCATTCTCGCCAGCATCATCGGACTCGTTTCGCTCGCCTGGGCTTGGGATGTCTTCGTCACCGGCAGCACCGCCGGTGGTACAGCTCCATGGGCCATTCGGCAGGAAGCGCTCTACCTGAGCGGACTGCTATCCATCGCCCTGATGTCGTTCACAACGCTGCTGGCCGCCCGCCCGGCCTGGCTTGAAGCTCCCCTGGGCGGCATGGATCGTATGTACCGCGCTCACAAATGGGCCGGCATCTTGGCCGTCGGCTTCGCGGCCTTGCATTGGCTGATCGAGATGTCCGACGACGTCATCAAAGCCTTGGTCGGCCGCGAGGGACGCTTACCGAAAGAGAAGTACGCAGGCTTCCTGGAAGTGCTACGCGATCTGGCCCAAGACATGGGCGAGTGGGCGATCTACGCCGTACTGGCGATGCTGGCCATCACACTGTGGAAGCGCTTCCCCTACCGCCGGTGGCGCTTCCTGCATCAAGCCATGCCGGCGATCTACCTGATGCTTGCGTTCCACGCCGCCCTGCTTGCGCCCGCCGAATACTGGTCGCGCCCGGTAGGCACACTACTCGCCCTGTTCCTGGCCGGCGGTGTTTACGGCAGCCTGCATTCGCTGGGCGGCCGCATTGGCCGCTCCCGCCAGGTGCCTGGCGAAATCCTGTCCATCGAAAGGTCTGCGCCCGACATCATCGCTGTCCGCTGCCAACTTGGCGAAGGCTGGCACGGACATCACCCCGGCCAGTTTGCCTTCATCAGCTTCGATCGCGCCGAGGGCCAGCACCCCTTCACCATCGCCAATGCCGACCGTGGCGACCGGACGGTGACGTTTCAGATCAAGGCGCTGGGCGACTACACCCGTCAATTGGCCGAACGCTTGCATGTCGGTCAGGCGGTGACCATCGAAGGCCCCTACGGTCGATTCGACCTCGGCCGGATCGACCGCAAGGCACGGCAAATTTGGATCGCAGGCGGGATTGGCGTTACGCCCTTCCTTGCCTGGCTGGACGTTCTACGGGCCAATCCTGAATTCGCGCCCGCCGCCGATCTTCACTACTGCACGCGGGATCGGGAAGCCGATCCCTTCGTGGCCCGACTGGAGGCGCTCTGTGCGTCCCTGAGCACGATCCGGCTGCAAGTTCACGGTGCCCGCCAGGGTGAGGTGTTGAGCGGCCAAACGCTCGCTGCCGGCAAGGACCGTCGCACAGAAGTCTGGTTCTGCGGCCCGCAGGGTCTGGCGAATGCCCTCAAGGCCGGGCTACAGGACACGTGCCGCGGCCGGTTCGATTTCCACCAGGAGGCGTTCGAGATGCGCTGACCCTGGGCGGCTATTGAATCGTCGAGTTGATGATCTGCTGGATCGTATCGCTGAACATCGAGATTCCTGGCAGCGGATACCACGAGCCACCGAGATTGTTGCGGCTCACCGAATTCTCGATGTGCAGCGTGCCCGTGTGGTCGTTGCTGACGAAGAAGATCGCCGAACCGTAGGCGTTGACTTCGTTGTGTTCGATGAGGGTTCCGTAGAGCGCCAGTGTCATCGTGTTGCCGTCGTTGTAGATGGCGCCGCCGCTGCCGCCGCCCGGCGTGCCGGCGTCCGCTGGATTGCCGCCATTGCCGATGGCCTTGTTGTAGGAGAACAGGCTGTTGTAGATCGACCACGACACCCCGATGCTGCTGATGGCGCCGCCGTTGGCGCCCGTGTTGCCGTAGCCGGTGGCACCGCCAAAGGTGCTGTGCGTCACATAGACCGGCAAGTTCTGGTACTGGCTGAAAACACGGATTGCC
>PMIH01000228.1 GCA_003158255.1 Rhodocyclaceae bacterium | reverse complement strand
GGAAGACCTGCAACGCACTGTCGACGAGGGCATTGCCGCGATCGACAAATTGTTTATCTGGTAATCATTCAATAATAGAAGGAGACAAGCATGGCCCACGTCGTCGTTCTCGGAGCCGGCATCGGCGGTTTGACAGCTGCCTACGACATGAAGGAGCAGCTGCGCCCCGGCGACACGCTGACTGTCATTAGCGAAAACCCTTACTTCCAGTTCACCCCATCCAATCCCTGGGTGGCGGTGAATTGGCGCAGCCGCGAAGACATCACGTTCGATATGGCGCCGTACGTGGAAAAGAAGGACATCAATCTCGTCAGCACAGCCGCCAAGCGTGTGCATCCCGACAAGAATCAGGTCGAGCTCGCCGACGGCAAGATCGTCAGCTATGACTTCCTGATCATCGCCACCGGCCCGAAGCTGGCCTTCGAGGAAGTCGAAGGTGCCGGGCCGGAACATCACACCAACTCCATCTGCACGGTCAACCATGCTGTAAAGGCCGCGCAGGCCTGGGACGGCTTCGTCAATGATCCCGGCCATATCGTGGTGGGCGCCTTGCAAGGCGCATCGTGCTACGGCCCCGCCTACGAATTCGCCATGATCATGGACACCGACCTGCGTCGGCGCAAGATCCGCAGCAAGGTGCCGATGACCTTCGTCACGGCCGAACCCTACATCGGCCACCTCGGCCTCGGCGGCGTCGGCGATTCCAAGGGCATGATGGAATCGACGCTGCGCGACAAGCACATCAAGTGGATCTGCAACGCCAAAGTCACCAAGGTCGAAGCCGGGAAGATGTTCGTCACCGAGCATGACGACGAAGGCAAGCCGAAAAAGGAACACGAGCTGGCTTTCAAGTACTCGATGATGCTGCCGGCCTTCAAGGGCGTCGACGCCGTGTTCGGCATCGAAGGCCTGACCAACCCGCGCGGCTTCATCCTGATCGACGAGTTCCAGCGCAACCCCAAGTTCAAGAACATCTACTCGATCGGCGTTTGCGTGGCCATTCCACCCGTCGAGGCCACCCCGGTTCCCACCGGTACGCCGAAAACCGGCTACATGATCGAGTCGATGGTCACCGCCACCGTGCACAACATCCGCCGCGTCATCGACGGCCAGGATCCTGACCAGAAGGCTTCCTGGAACGCCGTCTGCCTCGCCGACTTCGGCGACAACGGCGCCGCCTTCGTCGCGATTCCTCAAATCCCGCCGCGCAACGTCAGCTGGTTCAAGAAGGGCAAGTGGGTACATCTGGCCAAGATCGGCTTCGAGAAGTATTTCATCCGCAAGATGAAGAAGGGCAACACCGAGCCGGTGTACGAAAAGTACGTGCTCAAGCTGATGGGTGTCGTGCGCCTGAAGTAATCGTGTCGGACATCCTGCTCGACCGTGACGGTGGCATTGCCACCGTCACGCTTTTCAGCCCCGGCAAACTCAACGCCATCGACGCCGCCATGTGGCGGCGGCTCGCGGCGGTCATGGCCGAACTCGACGCGGACACTGATCTGCGCGCGATTGTCATCCGTGGCGAAGGTACTGCTTTCGCGGCCGGCGGCGATCTCGACGAATTCCGCCACGAACGGGCCACGGTCGACAAGGCCCTCGCCTACCACGAAGCGGTCGGCGCGGCCCTGAAGGCGGTCGAAACCTGCCGCCACCCGACGGTTGCCCTGATACTCGGTCCGTGCGTCGGCGGCGGTCTGGAAATCGCCTGCGCGTGCGACCTGCGCATCGCTGGCGAATCGGCACGACTCGGTGCGCCGATCAACAAACTTGGCTTCTCCATCTACCCCGGCGAACTGACTGGCTTGCTGAAGCTGGCCGGCCAGGCGGTTACAAAGGAAATTCTGCTCGAAGGTCGCCTGCTAACGGCGAAAGAGGCTTACGAGAAAGGCCTCTTGACCCGCGTCGTGCCGGACAAGACCGTCGAAAGCGAAGCCTACGCCACCGCCCGCCGCATCGCCGACGGCGCGCCGCTGGCCGCGCGCGCGCACAAGCAATGGATCGCGCGCCTACTCGACGGCCGACCGCTGACCGAGGACGAAAAGCGCGCCTCCTTCGCCTTCCTCGACACCGAGGACTATGCGGAAGGCCTCGACGCCTTCGCCGCCAAGCGGCGGCCAGCCTTCAAAGGACGTTAGCCTTGTCCCGACAGCCCAGCCTCGACTGGCGCAGCATCGACACCGTCCTGCTCGATATGGACGGCACCCTGCTCGATCTCAACTTCGACAACCACTTCTGGCAGGCGCACGTGCCGCTGCGCTACGCCGAAATCAAAGGCCTGAGCCGCGAAGCCGCGCGCGAAGAACTCATGGGCCGCTACCACGCCCGCGCCGGCACGCTGGAGTGGTATTCGGTCGACTTCTGGGAAACCGAACTGGAAATGGACATCATGCGCCTCAAGGACGAAGTGGCGCACCTGATTGCCGTGCACCCGAGTGTCACCGATTTCCTCATCGCCGTCCGCGCCGCCGGCAAGCGCGTGGTGCTGGTGACCAACGCCCACCACAAGAGCGTGACGCTGAAGATGGCCAAGACCGGCCTGCGGCCGCATTTTGACGCCATCATCACCTCGCACGAACTCGGCCATGCGAAAGAAGAGCAGGCCTTCTGGCATCGCCTGCAAGAATGCGAACCCTTCGATCCGCAGCGCAGCGTGCTGGTCGACGATAGCCTGCCGGTGCTCGATTCCGCGCGCGACTATGGCATTCGCTACCTCGTCGCCGTACGGCGGCCGGACACGAAACTGCCCGAGAAGGACACCGCCGATTACCCGGCCATCGGCAGTTTTGCGGAAATCACGCCAGCATAATTGGCGTACCGCGACGGCTGACTCTTGGTCGCCGCGCCTACATCCCGAGGAACGCCCGTGCGAGGAAGGCCGCCATCTGGTCGCGCGTAACCGCGCCGGCTGGGCAGAAGTTGCCGCCACCGCAGCCCGCCGTGATGCCCAACTCGGCCAAGCGCTTGATGTACCCGCACATCGCGGAATCGTAGGAAACGTCGGTGAACGGGTTGGTCGTACCGCAGTAGTCGGTGGCAGGCTCGCCAACCACCGCCCGCACGAGGAAGGCCGCTGCCTGTTGGCGGTCGATAACCTGCCCGGGGCAATAGTTGCCGCTGCCGCAACCGGTGGTGATGCCCAGCGCCGCCAGACGCTGAATGTATTTGCAGAACCCGCTCGTGGCCGGCACGTCGGCGAACGGCGCGGTACTACAGGCGGTCGTCGGCTCGCCTTCCTTGGCGCGGATGATGAACGCCGCCATCTGATCCCGAGTCACGTTCAGCGTCGGGCAGTAGTTGCCGCCGCCGCACCCCGTGGTGATGCCGGCTGCAGCGATGGCGTTGATGTAACTGACCGCCCAACTGTTCGCGATGTCGTTGAAGGCCGCCGCCGTCCCCGTTGCCGCCGAAGTGAACGCCCGAATCGTGACGTTCGCGTCCGGCCACAGCGCCGCCAAATCGTACCAACTGGTGCCGTTCTGGCTATAGAAACTCTGGCCCGCACTCGCTCGCGCCGCCGAAGAATAGCCGGACCATAAATCCTCGATGGCCGCCGGATAACCGTATCCCGGCGTTGTTTCCTTCATGACGACGGCGAACTGCTCGCCGGCCGTCAGTGCGACCGCGTTCGGCAGCACCACGGTGTGGTAGCCGGCATAGGCCTGCGTGCCGGCGATGGAGAGCCTCAATGTTCCGCTGGTGGGCGAACCGGTGGTTCCCGTGTAGATGTACAGCTCGTAGCTGCCATTGACGCTGGTCGTGAAGAAGCCGACCGCCGCGAGCGATTCGCTCGCCTGGGCCGTGAAGACATTCGCCGCCCAGGCGAAACTGGCGCCGGACGTCATGCCCAGCGGATCGTACGCGTACTGCCGCGCGTAGTTGCCGGTACTCTGGTCCGCGCGGAAAACACTGGCATAGCCGAGCGAGGTGTCGTAGTACGAAAGGTAAAAGTATCCCTGCTTGCCCCAGCCGGTTCCCCATGAGTTCTTGACGATGTACGCGCCATTGCCGGGTGGCGTCGTCGAGAAATTGCTGGCCGAGTAGTTGTCGTCCCAACCGACGATGGTGACTTCGTGGTTGGAACCAGAGGAGCCGCTGTAATAGTAGGCGGCTGTCGAACTGTTCCAGTAGGCGGCGTTCCCTGTGTTGACGTAGAAGGCAACGTCCAGCGCACCGTACTGCTGGAGCGCCGTCTTCCACACAGTATTGTCGATGTAGCTGGCGCGATTGGGCAGGTACAAGGTTTCCTGGTGATGAAAGCGCGGCGACAGGCCGCTGACCGAGGTTGCCGTGGTCGACGTATAGGGGTCGTCCGTTTCGAATACCGGGCCGGCGGCAAAGCCGTCCGCATTGCCCCAGCGAATCAGGTAGGCCGTCGCCATCGAGGCGTTGCCACCCTTGCAGGCGCCGATGTCGAAGCCGCTCCGAACATTGAGGTGATTTTCCGAGAAATTGTAGGTGCCGGCGCCGGCCATCAGCATGTTCGATTCGAGTGAGCCCATGGTCGCAAACGCCCAACAGTCGCCGCAGGCACCCTGATTGCGAACCGGCGTCACCATCCCGGTGGCGCGCAGATCGAACGTACCAGGTAGAGTCGCCCTCGTTGCCAGCACATCCCGCGGCACCATGCCCGTCATGTGCGAAATGTCGAACGGAGGCGGCACGTAGCCGGTCGCCGGTTGCCCATCGGCAAGAACCTCTTCGGCTCGTCCCGTGAGTGCCTTGGTCACCAGATAATCCAGATATTGCGGATTCGCGGGCGCGAGTTCCGGCGAATACACGTCGCCGGCGGTGGCGACAGAACTGGCTGCAACGAACACCAGCGCGACGTTCAACCGCGCCAGCCAAAAACCCGCCCTCGCCAGGAGGTGAGGACGGTCAGAATTCTTGCTCGTATCCACTCCTGCCTCCGAACAAACTCGGCGATCGAAGGCTGCCTCTGATACCGGAATCCCCCTCGCCAAATTCAGACTAGACCGGCATCCCGCAAGCGTCAAGGAACCGTTCGAGCCAGACCGAAAGCCATAAGGTGTAACCGCGACTTCCAAAGTCAGCCGTGACGGCACGGCTGACTTCAGAACACCTCACATTCCCAGAAATGCCCGCGCAAGGAACACGGCCATCTGGTCGCGCGTTACGGTCTGCGCTGGACAGTAGTTGCCGCCGCCGCAACCCGTCGTGATGTTCAGTTCGAGCATGCGCTTGATGTGGCCGCAGAAGCCGCTCGACGCTTGCACATCAGCGAACGGCGACGTGGCTCCGCAATACCCGGCGGCCGGGTTGCCTTCCAGGGCGCGGATGATGAAGGCAGCCATCTGGTCGCGGGTTACCGATTGCGTCGGGCAGTAATTGCTGCCGCCGCAGCCAGTGGTGACGTTCAGTTCCTTCATGCGCTTGATGTAGCCGCAGAAAGTGTTACTGACGAGCACGTCGGCAAACGGCGCAGTCGAACCGCAGTAGCCGGCCGCCGGGTTGCCCTCGCGAGCGCGGATGATGAACGCCGCCATCTGATCGCGCGTCACGTTCTGCGTCGCGCAGTAGTTGCCTGGTCCGCAGCCCGTCGTAATGCCGGCGCTGTAGATGGCATTGATGTAGCTGGCCGCCCAGGAGCTGCCACCGACATCGGTGAAAGGCACCATCGTCACCGAGTCGACCCATCCGGCATCGCTGCCGGCGCTGCCGGTCGCGTCCTTCTGGTAGACCCAGTTGATATCGTGCTGGCCCCCGGGGATCTGCACGTTCACCAGCGTCCAGTCCACTTCGCCACTGATCTCGGCCTTTTTGTCGAAGTCGAGCCATACGCTCAGAAAATCGTGGTTTGCTTCGGAGGACACCTTCCAGTAGAAGGTCAGCGTCCCAGGTCCACGTACGGTCGTCATCAGGTTGCTGTGCTGGCCATCATGGATGACGCCACTGCGCAGGGACGTCGTACCCGATTGGAGGATCTGACTGTCGATGGTCCAAGGTGCGTCGCCGCCAGTGTCCCAAAAGAGCCCGGTATTGCCGACGGCCGCGCCGAAGCTGTTCGTAGCCGAGGTGGTTTCGAACCGTGCGGCCACACTGATCGCGGAGTTCATCGTCACGGTACACGTCCCGATTCCGCTGCAAGCTCCCGACCAGCCCACGAACCTAGTATTGCTCCATGGGCTTGCAGACAACGTCACCGTGGTGCCGGCTGGATAGCTGCCCGCGCAATTCCCACCGCAGTCGATGCCGACTACGTCGCTGCCGACCCAACCGAGGCCCGTGCCAGTCTTGCTAACGGACAATGCGTACTGGCTGGCCGCCGGGTTGCTGAAGGTCGCCACGACGGCACAGTCCTGATCCGTGATAACGGTGAAAATATTGCCGGCCAACGTGCCACCGCAGGTAGAGGTCATCAATGCCGTATAGCCTGTGTCCGGCGTGATTTTGACGGTACCTACTTCAACCGGCCCCAGCATCTGGCTGGATGGACTGACTGTGCCGTGCGGCCCGGCACTCGCCGTCAACAGGTGGCCACGTGGCGCGAAGCAATATGCTTTCCCCCCATTGTTTGGTCCGGTACAGGTCCACGAATATCCAGATATCGAAGCAGAAACCGCTGACGAAGTGTCCCCGACTCCGCACAGTTCGCTCGTTGGTGGGCCAGTGACGATTGCCCCGGCCGCGCTACCGCAAACGCCACTGGCGAGTGCGAACGTCGCGGTAACGGTCTTGTCGCTCGTCATCGTCGCGATACAAGGACCAGACGCGTTAGAACACGCGCCGGACCAACCCAAGAACGTCGATCCAGCGTTTGGCTGGGCACTAAGCGTTGCTGATGCGCCGTCGGCAAAGTCGGCCTCACATGTTGTACCGCAACTAATTGTGCCCCCAGTAACGGTTCCCGTGCCCTCTCCGGCTGTGGCAACCGACAAGCGACGACCCAAAGCGCGCACGTAGAATTTCGAACTATCCGTGTTGGTGGTAAGTTCGATGATCTGTGCCGCACCGGGTGTTGCAGGCGCCGTTGCACGCAACCGAATATTGTCGCCGTAGCTCAATACGCCTCCACCGCTTGACCAGGCGCCACCGTTGATCGAGAACTCGCCGCCTTGAATTGTGAAGGGTTGGGTCACCAAGTTCATGGCGGTGGCGGCTGGCGATACGCCTAGTGTCGAAGGCGCAACAACCAGGTCAGAACCAAAATCCAACCCCGTTCCGTCGTCTAATCGATTGTTGTCGACATCGCCGATCGGACCCTCTCCTTGCGCATTGACGCCAACCACAACAAGGCTCCATTCCGCAGCATCATTTGAAGCGGGTGGAATTGGGATGTTTGCCGAAGATGCAGACGGTCCAGCACTTGCAACTAATTGCCACTCGTCCTCGTTTGCCCTGCGCGCATAGACGTTGTAGGCCGTTATGGAGGCATCAGTCGGCGGCGTCCAGACAATAGTTGCGATCGAACCGACCACACGATACTTGACTTGAGATACCGGTACCGGACGCCCCGTTAGCATAATCGATGGAGTCGCATCAGAAAAAGCGAACGTAAGGACTTCTGACGCCGAGGCAAACAGGAACGAATAGGTCACCGAGAGCTGCGTTACTCCGTTGTTATAGTTTGCCGAAATGTTCGTCATTGTCCTGGCGGTCGACGTACTTGGGCGAAGAGTCATCGTGTACGTTCCAGCGACCGGACTGCTCACCGAGGCAGTCGCCATTCCAGACTCTTGCATGTACTTGGCCCCACCGGCGGCAGACGTCACGTTGCCCGCAATGTCGGTTCCAATGGTGCCAAAAGCGCTAGCCAGAAAGAAGGGTTTCTGCCCCTTGACCAGATACGAAAGGCTTGGCACATAGGGCGCGCGCACGACACCAAGCTGCGTGCTTATTGTGGCTAAGCTGGTTGTTGGGAGCCCAAGCACCATCTTTGTCTTTGAAATTACGGACTGATTGCCTGGCATCGCCATGTGAGAACCATAGTCGCCTGGAAATACGCAGGTATCGATCAATGAAGTACCGCTACCGACCAAGTTCAGAATTCCCCGCAATTCGCTTAGCTGGACGCCACCGGTGCTACCCATGTTGAATGGGACAGTGCCGTCACCTGCCCCCTTCTCTTCTTTGCCAGAACTTGTGATACCCGTATATGTGTCGGATCCTGCATTTCCAAGTAAATAGAAGATGCGTGTCTTTTCCCCTAAAGCCGGAGTGCTGGTTCTCGATGCCGACGCGCTCGCCGAAATGCATTCGGCATTGGCGAGTACGGGATTGAATCCACCGACTTGGGTCTTCAGCGTTCTGTATTCCGCCAATTCATCTTTCAGAGCCAAGTTACCATTGGCAAAAGCGTCAGTGGTGGGATATAGGGACCAGCCCGACGGAACATAGTTGGCCAGGGTAACTCTTCTAAACTGCGGCAATTTCGCTATTACAGTCGTGTAGCTCAGGGCGGAAAGACCAAGGCCACCACATACTGTTGACCTGAAGTTCTTGAACCAAGGTGCTAGCCCAAGATCCGCAAGGGCCTGTCGAGTGACTGAGCTATACACTGCTACGTCCTTCTCGCACCCGCCGTGTGCGTCAGCCAGTATCGGGTCACCCAGGGCCATCAGGTCATACGCCAAGACACTCCCGGCCAGAGGTGTCCCGACCATGATGAGTCGATCTATATCAGTTACGGCAGTGGACTTGTTTCTAAGGGCAAGATATTCCAGCGCCACGAGGCCGCCCATGGAGTGTGCGAAGATATCCACTCGTTGTGCCCCGGTTTCCAACTTCGCAGCTGCGATGCGTCTTGTCAATGGTCTGACCGCGACATCTCGCGGAACGCGCCAGTCGTAGGCGACGTCGACAACGTAGTACCCAGCGCTTCGAAGCTCGCTGCGTAAAGTTGACCAGCCACTTAGATCATCAAAGAAGAATGGCTTATAGAACTCCAGAGTTGAGCACGATGCTGGCTGAGTATCGCTTTCGTCGCAATAGTTTGATGGCATAGTTGGCGCTGGTCCTGGCTCCCCCACACCGCTAGGTATCGAGCTTCCGAAAATGCCATGGAGCAACATGACAGGCTTCTTGCCGAAGTTTGACCAATCGGGGGCAGCCGACGCACCAATCGATTTGCTCACGTCCATTGAACCGACCGAAATCTCTCCGCTCCATCCAGGTAGATCATGGTTGTTCATTCGCGCTACGACTTTGTATCGACCTTCAGGCACCGTGGCCCAGTTACCTTGGACATAACTACCGTCATTTGGGGTAAAGCTGTGCGTTCCCAGGGGGATTGCATTCTGGGTGCTGACGAGGAACAGCTGGACTCTGCCAGAGGCCAAGTCAGCATCATTCGCGGCAGTCAGGCCCGTAAAGTCAAGGCTGACTTTGTGGGAGGCAGTCCCGACCGCAAGGCTAGCATGTCCACTGACCGATGCATCGCTCGATAGCAAGCGAATGGATCGCATCGCATTGCTGGTCGCCAATGCACTCCCAGCAGAAGCCAACGAAACTATTGTTGTCGCCTTAATAGTAACGACGCCCTCTCCATGAAAACGAATCGCCCGAATGCGGGCGAGGCCATTCCTAAAGGTCACAATGCGGAACTGATCTGCGGTGTCGCCGGTTTCATTCTGCATGGACCACTGCATGTTCTCGTCAATGCTGATGCGTGCCCGTCCATTGAAACCCGCAACTGTGTTACCCGCACCATCGACTAACCGAAGGTTGATATCCCACGATTGATCGACTTTCAGGGTAGTGGGTACGTTTTCGAACGCGATCGAGTTCACACTGGGATTTGGTACCACTGCATTGGTTGAAGGCGTGTTCGCAAACGCAACCGAAACGATCGGCGCCTGCCGCCCATTTTCGTCATACGCCTCGACCCAGGCATATATCGTGGTTTCTGTGCCCAATAGCTCGTCGCACGAATTGGTTCCGACTTTGAAGCTTCGCGCTCCCCCGGTTACAAGGGTCTCCGGCGGAATCAGGTAGCCTGTCCCGCACTGGCTGGCACCTGGGTGGTTGGCAAATCGCACGATCAGGTTCTTGACCATGTCGCCATCGGGATCCGTGATGACGAACTGCCCCTGAATTTGTCCATTGACCACGCTGGCGGTTAAGCCGCTAACTACTGGCGCTTGGTTGGGGGCAATATTGAACACCGCCGAGTCGGTGCTCGTCAGAACCCCTTGCCGCACGCGGACCTTACACGCGTAGTTATCGGGATTCTGTAGATAGTCGGAACTCGACAGGGGGAAGGCAATCTTGTGCGTTCCACCAAGGGCTTCCGCGAGCGTCACCACACCGCTCGACTGGCCGCCATCCCTAATGCGCGCGCACTGCCATATTGCATCGAGACTGGTGCCGCCGGCCGTTTGGTTGTCGGCAAAAGTCAGGATACCCGTATTGCCCGCCACCCGACCCGAAGTGATGGTAGGTATGCCCGCAAGCGTACTCGAAAGCGCGCTCCATGCACTGTAGGATGAATTCCCGCCATAGGTACTGTAGTTGGCCTGGCATTGCCAATCAGGCGCTGATGGAAGATTGAACTCCATGGAATGCGATGCCGCAGTCGGCTCGATCGCATATTGCGTTCCGTAGATAAAGCCATCGCTTGTCGTTCCAGGCGGAGCATATTGGCTGTGGCAATACCAGCCCTTCGTCAGTAGCGGACCATCGCTCGCTGGCACGTTGTCGGAAAACACAATAGTCGCTTTGGTGCCGTCGTACTGCGCGCTCTGAATCGTTGGGATAGCCGCAGGAACCTTGGTGACTTGGACTTCACTGGACCAAGGACTTTGCGCACCGGTGTCGATTCCCCAGATTCCATCGTCGACGCTGCCGAGAATCCTGACGCTGCAACTCCAAGGTCCGGCCGCAGGCAAAGACATTTTGGCTGTAAGCGTGCGGCCTGCGGGCGGAACAGCAAGCACCGCACCATGCGCAAGCGTATTTCCCGGAACGCGGCATTTGGTTTGGATCAACGATGCACTCGGCGCAGTTGCGGAACCGTTGTCGCCTATCGTCAATGTGGCCTCGGCGCCGAGAACCGCTACGGATGCAATCGTGGGGGTGGGAAGTGCCTGCGTCGCCGTGCGGAAGTAAGGTAGCTCGTAGGGCGTAGTTGCATAGAGATAATGCGTGCTCGGCGTCGTCAGCCGTGCCATGTAGCCCCAGCAGTACAGTCTTCCGGAAAGCCCGAGCGCACAGCTTCCGTACGAACCTTGCGCAAGCTGAATAATTTTGTCGGCGCTTGGCGTCACCACTTGCTGGAAGCTTGGCTCGCCAGGATACGTACCGCTCAGGCCAAGGTCGATGTGACCGTTGCCAATCTGAGCCGTCGAATTAGCGCCTTGACAAAGAGCTTTACCGCTCTTCGAAAGCACACATGGTCCAACCCGCAGAGCCCCCGAGGCGATACCGGCGGTACCGGATGGCAGAGCACCCTTGATAGATGCGCTGTCGCTGCCCCAGCACTGCAATTGGCCAGATGCATCGGTACCGCACGCTCCCTGCTCGCTGCCGCCTATGGCAACCAGTTTGGCGGTGCCCGCCGGCTGAATTGGCGTCGCTTGGGAACCGTTGGTACCAGAGATTCCCTGGATATTTCCCCAGCACTTGACCGAGCCGTCGTTCAGCACAGCACAGACATGGCCAAATCCCGCCGATATCTGGCCCACACCCGAAGTCAGAACTGGAATAGCGAGCGGCAGAGTGGACTGGGAGACGGAGAGCGTACCGAGTTGGCCATAGTTGTTATTGCCCCAACAATAGACGGCCCCTCCCGCGCCTAAAGCTGCTGCTTTCGTCAGCCCGCATGTAAAAATGCTGCCTGCGACAATCTGTGCAAACGCCGGCGCGCTTGACACCAGAGTAGGCGATGACGCGCTGGTCGTTGTTCCATTTCCGAGTTGGCCGTAGGCATTCCCGCCCCAACAACGGGCTACGCCGGAGCGGTCGAGCGCACACGCGAAATCATTGCCAACCGCAACGCTAGCGGCAGCCGGTAATCCGTTTATTGCAACCGGATTCTCAACGTCGCCGCCAGCGAAGCCTCCCCAGCAAGTCACTGTTCCAGCGGTATCTACAGCACAGGTCGTGTTGGTCCCAGCGGAAACCGTCGCGGCCTGACGGGTAGATCCAGAGTTCGGGTCCGGTCCCACCCGCACGACCGCATTCGGGGGTGGTGCCTGAGTACGGCCGGTATTCCATCCTTCGACTTTCAGGTAGAAGAGACCCGGCTGGTTGGACAACTCGGCGCACCCTGAAAACACCTTTTCGCCGCCGACCTGAGTTCCATTGAATGCGCCGATATCAATGGCGCAGTCCGACCCACCTGGCGTCGCGGAGACGTGCACTCGAAGCTTGGTGATTAGCGTTCCGGTCGGATCTGTTACTACAAGCGAGCCGGCAAAAGGAGCGCCGACAGGGATTTCCGGTATTGGAGAAAAACTCTCCACTCTCGGGACGGCCGCCTCTACTGGCGCGCCTAGGATGAGCGCAAACATTGACGCTAGCACCCGAATACCGATCAGGCTATTTCGCGCGCGCGAATCCCAGAAACCGTTGCTCATCTCTTTTCCTTTGGCTTGGTAACGCGAAGGCCCTTCGATCACCTCAGTCTGGGTGGGTGCCACCGGCTCACGCACCACTCTCAATGCACGAACCAACAGTTCCTTTTTCACTTTCGCATCGTGAATGAATGCTCGAAGACCCAAACGTTGCCCCCCCGCGCAGGGCAAGGGTCCGGAGCGTGGCTTACTGGCGAATTGGCATTTGATTTTCATATCACGCCGGATGTTCGGCATCCTCCCAGATGTTGTTTGGGCGCGAGTATTCCAGATCATTCCAAAGTTGTATGCCCCCTAAATAGGGGGCAAGATTGACTTGGCGCGCGTCATATGCACAGTCGAATGCCATTACGGCTTACTTTGAACGAACCGGGCCGCGATGACTGACCTGTATGCCCCCTATTTAGGGGGCATACAGGTCGCAACTATTCGTGGACAATCGCGCAGTCGGTTCGAAAGGGAGGGCGGCGCAGCCGCCGTTCGGGCCAGACTCAAATCGCCGGAGTTCATCAGGCCATGAAGACCAATTGCCTTCAAGAGGTAGGTACTGCGTTGCGGCGCGGCGCCCGTTTGACGTCAGCCTTCTTGCTTTTCGCGTGGAGCGGACTCGCGCTGGCGGTGAGCAGCTTCCCCGATGTCGCGTCGACCTCCTGGGCATCGTTGTACATCGAAGCCATCTACGGCGCCGGCATCACTACCGGCTGCGGCGGCGGCAACTACTGCCCGGCCAATCCGGTCACGCGCGATCAAATGGCGGCCTTTCTCATTCGCGCCAAGGCGGGCGAACCGCCGGCCAACTATTGCCAGAGCGCGTCGACCTTCTCCGATGTCGCGTCGGCCGCGTGGTCTTGCGGTTACGTGAAGTGGCTGGCCGAAATGGCCATCACCACGGGTTGCGGCTCCGGCAAGTACTGCCCGGCCCAGAATGTTACGCGCGAGCAGATGGCGGCCTTTCTCGTCCGCGCGATGGAAGGCGAACCGCCTAGTGGCTACTGCGCGTCGGGCAGCGGCTTTGCCGATGTTCTCGTATCGAACGGCTTCTGCAAGTACATCAAGCGTCTCGCCGAACTGGGGGTCACCACCGGCTGTGGCGGCGGCAACTACTGCCCAAGCCAGACGGTTACGCGCGACCAGATGGCTGCGTTCCTGGCGCGCGCTTTCCTCGGCGTGAGCGCGTCGAACGCCTGGGCGAAGAAGCTCACCCTGGTGGAGGTGTCCGCCACGGGCACCCAAACGATCACTGCGAGCTGGCTGCCGGTCGATGATGGCGTGACACCGCAAGGCAGCATCACCTATCAATTGCATCTTTCCACACAGGCGGACTTCCTGCCCGACGTCACCACGCTCGCCGCCTCCGGCGCCGGCATCCTCTCCGCCCAGGTCTCGGGCCTCGCGCCCGGCACCACGTATTTCGCCCGCGTGCGCGCCATCGGCCCTTCGGCGCAGCAAACCACCAGCGATACTTCCCAGATCAAGACGCCGACGCTGGCGCCCATCGTCAACCCCGGCGTCAGCACGCGCGTGCTCGGCGCCGGCGATGCCACGCAGTCCGGTGCGAATACCTTCCTGCTCGCGCCCGGTGCTGCCGCGCCCGCAATCGGCAGCCTGCTCGCCAACTCGCAGGGCGACGGCTACCTCAAGAAAGTGGTGAGCGTGGTCGACATCGGCGGGCAGTGGCAGGTCACCACCGTGCCGGCGGGCCTGCACGAAGCCTACCAACAGCTCGAGCTCAGCGGCAGCGTGAAGATTGCGCCGCTGCCGGGCACGGGCGCGTTGGCACCCAACACGCGGTCCAACACGTCGGGTGTCGGTCAGACGGCGGATGGAAACGCATCGATGACATGGCCGCAGAGCGGCTTCAGCCTGTCGGGTGCAGCGAGCCAGGCGCCTTCGCTTGCCACCGGTGGCCCCTTGGGCGCGGACCTCAGCGGCAAGCTGCGCGCCACCCGTGCTGGCGCCCCCTTGTTTGCCGAAACCACTGTGCGCAATTCCGTTTCCGGCAAATGGGTGCAGGTCGTTGGTCCCCAAGCTGTTTCCATCGTACCGGGCAATACTGGCGCCACCAAAATCAGCCTGAACGTGTTCCACGATGACCAGACCTCGATCTTCACGGGAAGCCAGCCCATTCCCATCGCCATCTGCAAGATCGACAACGTCACGGTGGACGCTCCGAGCGGTAAAGACGCCAGCGGCCTTGTCTCGCTGGGTTCGCTTGAGGCAACGGTGCAGGAGAGCGACCCGCTTTACGGTGGCGGCAATTACACGGCCACGCGTGCCGCCAAACTGCCCGTGCAAATCACCGCCAGCGCAGCCCAGGTGGCCGCGGAGGCCTACACCTTGCGCTTCAAAGCGTATGTGGATGAGGCGGGTAATGGCTGCGTCGACGCCACGCGGTCCATGTTTCTTGGTTGGAAGGAGACGATCGACTTCAGTCTGCCCATCTATGTCGTCAGCGAACCCAACTTCCCGGACAAGGAAGAGACGACTCTCAGCTTCGAGGGTGGCGTCAAGGTTGTCAATGACGTCAAGTTCACGTTCACGCCGGAGCTGGACACTGAAGTCAATATCCAGGGCTTCTCGGTCAAGAAGGCGAGTCTCATTGCGAAGGCCGATGCTTTGCTGGAGCAGCAACTCACTGTTACCGCCACCGGCGCGGCCAGTCTCGACATCACGAAGAACCTGATCCCTGAACGCAAGTTCGTCAAGGTGTTCATGGCCGGCTCCGTTCCCGTCGTCATGACCGGCAGCTTCTCGGCCGACATGCGCGTGCAGGGCACTGCCACCGGCGTCATCAACGCCACCGAGTCGCTGACGATGGGCTTCGACAATCTGGAGTACGGCTTCGAGTACGCCAACGGCACATGGAACACGGTGCAGAACGTCAAGCCTACCTATACGCTCAAGCTGAGTGGCGACGCCGATGCCGAGGCGACCATCACCGTCTCGCTGTTGCCCAAGATGAACGTCACCTTCTACGAAGCGCTTACCGGCCGCCTGGTAGTCGAGCCCTATCTCACCGCCGAAGCAGGGCTTCATGGCCATGTGCGCGCCGACTTCGTGCCCGAGGGTGTGACGACCGATGCCGATTACTGGATCACGAAGGGCAAACTCTCCGGCGGATTGAATGCATGGATATCCGCCAACGTCGAAGGTTGCGAACTGTCCTTCTGCAAATGGCCCAGTACCGCCGATGAAGCCGATTACCAGACCTACCAGAAGCTGGAATTGATCGCCTCCACGCCCATTATGGGCATTCCGACATTGACGGTGGCGCCGGACAACACGGTTCGTCATCCCACCAACAGCCGTGCCATCTTATTCCGCGGCAGCCATACCGAAGTCGCCAATCCGTTCCACGGCCTCTTCGGCGGGCCGGAGGCGTTCATCGGTTTCGGGCAATGGACCAAACCCAAGGTCATCGCCCTCAACGATACCGGCTACCAGATTCTGGATCCCATCAATGGCGCAGCCGACCAGGTCTGGATCGCCTTCGACAAGCCCGGCACCTACACCATTCGCCTCGGCGGCTACAGCAGCCTCGGCGGCTGGGCACGGCAAGTTGTGGAAGGAACGATCACCGTCGGCGATGCCGACAACGACGGCATGCTGGACTGGTGGGAGCAGTACTACGGCATCACCGATCCGAACGGCGATGCGGACGGCGACGGCGTCACCAACTTGGCCGAGTTCAATGCGGGCACCAATCCGAACAGCGCGGACCAGTATTCGCTTGCCGTTACTTATCAGGGCGCGGCCGGCGGCGGCAGCGTCGGCGCCACTGGCGCGACGCTCGCCTGCAATGCCAGCGGTTGCACCGGCAACGTGCCGGCCGGCCAAGGCATCACGCTCACCGCGCAACCCAATGCCGGCTACACGGTGGGCAGTTGGGGCGGCGATTGCACCGGCACGGTTGGCAATAGTTGCGTGTTGTTGATGAATGCGGCGAAGAACGTCACCGTCAGCTTCCAGCCGGCAGGTTATCTGCTAACCGTCTCCTACTTGGGAGCGCCGGGCGGTGGTACTGTCAGCGGGTTGCCAGCCTACTTCGCCTGCAGCATCAGCGGCTGCACGGGAAACTTCGCTGTGGGCCAAACAACCGGCCTGGTCGCACAGCCCAATCCGGGGTATGTCTTCGCGGGATGGGGCGGTTACTGCACCGGTGTTCCAGGCGACTCGTGTCCCGTAGGCTGGTTGACCGGCCCGACCACCGTGACGATTACTTTCCAACATGAAGGTGGAGCGGCCACCGGCAAGCTCAACGACACCGGCATCCAGTTCTGCGGCGCCTACCCGAGCGGCAACAACAGCCCTTGCCTCGGTACCGAACCGGCCGGGCAGGACGCGCAGTACGGCCGCGACGCGCAAGCGGCTGCGGGTACGCTCACCAAGATCGGTGGCGGCGAGGCTGGTTTCGACTTTACCGCCCTCGATGCCAGCGGCAACCCAACCACGCCGAGTTCGGGCGCCAACTCGCATCCGTGTGTGAAGGACAACGTCACTGGGCTGATCTGGGAAGTGAAGACGGCAGACTATGGCCCGCGGTCGGGCTACTGGACCTACACCTGGTTCAACAGCACCAGCCCGGACGGCAATCCCGGCAAATCTAGCGGCGGGAACTGCTATCAGGCCGGTCGTTGCGACACCGAGAAGTATCTCGCCGACGTCAATGCCGTTGGCCTCTGTGGTTTCCATGATTGGCGCATGCCGACGGTGAAGGAACTGGAAGGAATTGCCGATCTGGGCAGAACCAGCCCGACCATCGATCCAACTTATTTCCCGAACACGGTGAGTTCATATTTCTGGTCGGGTTCGCCCAGCCCCATCCCCCCCGCCAGCGCTTCGGCCAACGCGTGGCAGGTGCATTTCGGGGGTGGCTACGCGGGCTACTACGGTCGCGCCGACGGCGGCGATGCCATTCGGCTCGTGCGCGACGGACGGTAATTCTTGGAGTAATGACATGAAATCTGTCGCGACTATTGTTGCAGCGAGCCTTCTACTGGCAGGGCCGGCTGGGGCAGTCAACTGCATCAACAACATTCCACCCTCCAACCCCGATTCTGCTTACACCGCGAGTGGCGACGGTACGGTGACGGACACGCGCAACGGGCTGATGTGGAAGGTATGCGCGGAGGGGCAGGTCTGGAGCGCGGGTGCCTGCACGGGCAGCGCAACTGCGGTGACTTGGGATATGGCGCTTAGCCAGGCCGAAGCCTCGGCATATGCCGGTTACAGCGACTGGCGGCTGCCCAATGTCAAGGAACTGCGCAGCCTGGTGGAAGAGTGCAGGTACAGCCCAGCAATTAACGACGTCGTGTTTCCCGGCGTGCCGAGTCGTGTGGGCTTTTGGACTGGTTCGCCGGTCGCCAATTCTTCAGAAGGCTGGTTCGTGGAATTCGACTTCGGTGTCTCGACCCCCTCGGGCGTTCGCAACATTAGCGGTCCTGTTCGGTTTGTCCGCGGCGGACAATCTGCCAATTCGTCCGTATTCGCTGTTTCCGCAAGTGCTTTTCCGGGTGTGGCCTTCACGAGCCCATACAGTAACCGGTCTGCTTCTTGTGTACTTGCCGCCACGGGATCCTGGAACAACGGACCAACGGCAAATTACGGACCTGACGGCGCATCGGGTTCTACATGTGGAAGTACGTGCCGGCTACCTTCCGCTCCGAGCGTCGCGCTCATCATGATGCGCAGTGATGGTTCAGGTGAGTTCCTCGGCTCTTCTCGATCTGTCTCGCTTGCAGCGGCCGAAACCGTCACGTTTTCGAACAACGACGGCGTCACGCCTTTTCAGGGACACCCGAATGCTTACTTTGATAACCAGGGAAGTATGAATGTGACGGTGTTGTGCAACTAAAGCAGTAATTGGGGACAAGGTGAGCTAGCCCGGCGTTTCCGGTTTTCTTTGATTACGCGGCGACCACGCGCACATCGAATCTCACCTTCAGCCAATTGCGGATTGCGCCGAAGATCGCAGCCAGGTTGTCCATGCTGGGATTGCCCTTCGGAGAGAGCATGCGATGCAGGCTCTTGCTGGGCTTGCTGGTCAGCTCGGCAAGGCTCTCGAAACCCACTGTCGCATTGACAAGGTCACGAAGGATAAGGCGTGCTGTATCCGCCTCGCCGCTGAGGAAGAGGGTCGCCGCTTCATCGAGAAGCGCCTTGGCGAAATCCGGATTGCGTTCAACGCGCTTGACAACGGTTTGTTTGAAATCACGGGTGAGTGTCATGTTCTCTTTCCTTTCCTGGAAGCCGTAAGTGCCTTCTTCCTTCGCCAGATAGATGCGGTAGCCTGGCCCCCAGTCAATCACATACTCGCCAATTCCACGGAACCATTTGACGGCCGAGGTATTGCCGAGTTCTATACGTGCCTTGGCGACGGTAACCTTTGCCGCTGCCTGCGAATCCAAACCATCGAACCACATCTGGTACGGGTTGCTGCCATCTTCACGAACGTACTCTTCAAGTTTGAGCGCCATGGATTCAATGGTAACTAATACGTTACCATTTGGCAAGATCGAGCTGTCAAGACGTGGTCTGAGCTAGCCTGGGTTTTTGCGCCCCGCCCAGTGCGGGGCGCTCGCTTTGTGCGCTACGGCGCCAGCACGCCCATCTCGATCTCCCTGCTGCCTTGCCAGGTGCCGGTATAGGCGGGGNNAATTCGCCGGCGGTGGCGATCAACTCCGAATTCACGACTTCCAGCGCGCTGCCGCTGGCACTGCGCACGCGGGTGTTGAGCATCTGCACCATGCTGTCGAGGATCACCACGCGTTGTGCGCTCAGATTCTGTAGCTTCACGGCACTGCAACCCTGGATGATGACTTCGCGGAAGTGCCCGCTGTAGAGCCGGTCGGTCTCGCCCGTGCAGCGCAGATCGGCCACGACGCTGCTGGGAGGCTCGAGCAAGGGGGCGGGCTGGGGGTCGCCGGCGAGCGCCCGCTCCAGTTGGGGCAGGAAGATCTGCACAGTGGCCGGATCCATCGGTGTGTGCTCGACGCCCGGCATGCTCAGCAACTGTNNGCGATACGCGAGCATCTGCCCGGTGCGCAGCGGGGCGACGGAATCTGCTTCGCCCCAGAGGATCCAGGTGGGGGTCTGCATTTTCGGAATGTCGGCACTGAAGTCTTCCTCCACCAGCGCCATGCCGGCATTGACATTCGTGCGATTGCCCATGACCGAGCCCCAGATGGTTTCGTTGGCGCCCAGCACCCGCGTGGGGTCGGGAAAGCTGAAGACCTTCTCGACCGCCGCATTGCCGAAATCCTTGATGCGGGCCACCGCGTTCTTCATGAAGCCGGGCATCTGCTCGACCGCTATCGGCACCCGCGCACTGTGTTTGACGTAGGCCGTACGGTGCAGAATGCCAGCCGCATCGACGAGAATGAGCTTTTCCAGCAAGGCCGGGTAGCTGCTGGCGTAGCGCAGCGAGACGGCGCCGCCCATCGAGTGCCCGACGACGATGGCGCGGCCCTTGGCGTGGCGGCTGATCACGCCGTTGAGTACCCGGGCATAGTTGGTGGGCGAATACTTGCCATTCGGGCTCGCGGAGTAGCCGAAGCCCGGAAAATCGAAAGTGACGACGTGGTAGCGCTGCGCGAGCTGAGGCATCACGCTGATCCAGTCGGTGAAACCGTTCTGGCCGAGGCCATGTACCAGCACCAGGGTTTGCGGATGCTGCAAGCCGGCCTGCACGACGAGCATGTCGCTACCGAAAACCGGATCGCGTTCGGTCGCGAGCTGCCAGTCGGCCGGCAGGCTCTTGCGCAATGCCGCCAGCGTGAGGAGTTTTTCCTTGCAGTAGTCGCAAGCCGGTGGCGGCGTGGCCGGGGTGGACTGGGTCTGGGCGTGGACTGCGCTGGCGCAGAGCAGTGCAGTAGCCAGGATCAGGCAGCGCAAGACAGTCATGGCGAGAGTGGTCGGGCCGGCATGGAAACCGGATGGTAGCGGAAGTCCTGCTTCATAAGTTCTTCCATCCCGATCCCCGATCGGGATGCCCATGGCTGCTGCCTGATGCTCACCTCCGACTGCATGGTTGCCGAACTTGGCGAATTCAAAAAAGGAGTCAGCCTTGGCGGCGCGCACGTCGATGAGGCGCTGACGGACGAAATTCGTGATGCGACCAGTGACAACTTCGTACTGGGCGCCAGCGGTTTCAGGGTCAGATCGCCCAGGTGCTCGGGCGACGGGTGGTGCGGGGCAAGGACGCAGCGGCTGAATCAGCGAATTCGCGCCAGATTGGCTTCCACCGCCGCTACAACTTCGCGCTGGCGGACTTTGCGAATGGGGTAGTCGGCCAGCCGGGGCTTGAGGTTCGCGGCGACGGACGCGATTCTGTCGATGATTTCGCCGGCTTGCGCTTTCGGCACTTCGGCGTCGGCGGCGAGTTTCAAGAGATCGGCCCTGCCGGGCGCGCGGCCCTCGCCGCAGACATCCATCTGGTGCTCGCCGCCCGGGCCGACGTTGAAGGTGAGGTCGTAGGCCGGCGCCAGTTTCCAGCGGCGACGCTCGTCGAGGCAATAGGCGAAGTTCTTGGCGTGATCGTCGCGGTTGTTGAAGACAACGTTGAAGACCGCCCGCCGATAGGCCTTCGCCACCTCGCGTTCGTCGCGGGTAAGGAAGCGGGTCGCGCGCAAGAACGTAGTGTAGTCGAGCGAGGGAATGCGAAAGTCCGCGTGCAGCAGGCCCGCCAGCGTGTGCATCGGCACGCGCATGCCGGCCTGGCGGTCGAAGCGCTTGATGCCGAACGCGGCATACTGCCGGCCCAGATCGAACCATGCGGTCTCGGGCATCTCCAGTTGGCACTCGGCGGCACTTGCGGCGTAGGCGTGCTCCAGGGCGCAGGCATCCTTATGCTCTTCCCTGGCCGGAAACTTGATCAGCCAGGGTTCGCCGGCACCGTTGCCGTGCGTGCGCATGGTGCCGGTAGCCGGGTCGTAATCGACCAGGGCTTTCGGCCGTGCCCCTTGCGGCGAGCCGCCGAGGAGGATGAGTTGCCGCAGGATGTCGACATCCTTGCCGTCCTCCACTGCGCGAACGGATCGGGCGAGTTCGAGCAGGTGGACATCTTCATCCGGCAGCGCGTCTTCGTTGGCCGGCTCGAAAGCGAGCGCCCCCATGGCGCGATCGCCGATGAAAGCCAGCCGATCGAGGGGCGAGACCTGCTTCAGCCCCAGTTTGCGGAAGGCGCGATCCATGAGCAGCAGGCCCCAGCCGTCGGGCAGGCAGTCGGCGATCAGGCCCGGCAGCCGCGTCAGGTAGTCCGGAAAATCGCCGTAGGCCGCGGCGCGCAGCTTGAGCATGCGCGGCGAAAGTTCCAGTTGCCGGCGCAGGGCCTCCTCGGAGTACTCGAAGAGCAGTTGTTCGCCGTTGTCCGCCAGTGTGGCCAGCGGCCAATGCTCGTTCCAACCGCGGTAGATGACGGCGAGCTTCTTCATGCTCGCCGGGGACCGGACGCGCGCCGGCGTGCAGGTTGTGCGGCCTGCTCCATCGCCGCAATCGAGGTTGTCTGGCGCGCAAATACCGTGGACAAGTCGTCGGCTACACCCAAAGCCATGGCGATGCGCACCAATGAATCGAACGAGCATTGGGCCTTGGCTTCGAGGTTTTGCACGGTGCCGCGAGATATGCCCGCCGCTGCGGCCAACTCGCCCTGCTGCATGTTCTGGGCAAGCCGAACCGCCTTCAGGCGGTCCGCCAGGGTCGCGCGAATCTCGCTTGCGGTGCCGAATATTACGCCTATGTTATTGTGCATTATTAATCAATAATGTTATTAACGCGCATTATTATAGTCCTTGCAATAACGGCCCGCGACGTCCGATGAACTCGGTTTCGCAAGATTGCCGATGCCCGCTTTGGTGAACGCGAAAGTCAGCCGTCGTGGTACGCCGAATCGGCTAGCGGCAGATGCAGCGAGATGCTGGTACCTCGACCCGGCTTCGACTGGAAACGCAGTTCGCCACCCAGCGCGGCGGCACGGTGCCGGAGGTTGTTCAAGCCGCGCCCGTTGCGGGCGTGTTCCGGATCGAAGCCGACGCCGTTATCGGTGATGCGGATGACGATGCTGGTTTGCGCCGTACCGCGATTGGCGGGCCGGGCGCTGATACGCACTTCGGTTGCTTGGGAATGCTTGAGCACGTTGGTGAGCGCTTCCTGGACGATGCGCAGCACTTGCAGCGCGGCGGACGGATCCAGCCATGGCAGCGGCGGCAGTTCTTCCATTTCCCAGGCGATGCGGATGCCGGCTTCCTCGATGCGCTGACCGAAGCGAAAGCGCAAGCTGGCGAGCAGCGCGACGACATCCTTCTCGACCGGCTCCATGGAGTCGATCACCAACTTGAGTTCGTCGAGGCCGTCGCGCAGTACGGCGACGGCGTGCTCCTGGGTCAGCCGTCCTTGCTCGGCCATGGCCAGCGAAGACATCAACGCGGTGCCAATGCCGTCGTGCATATCGCGCATGATGCGCTGGCGTTCTTCGAACACGACGCGCTCGTGCTCGGTGGCAAGGAGCTTGCGGTGTTGCTCACCGAGCTCGGCTTCGCGGTCGCGCAGACGCTGGTCGAGCGAGGCGTTGAGTGTAACCAGGTCGGTACGCACGTGCAGGTAGCGGCGCTGCATGACGTAGAGAAAGGCGCCGAAGATAAAGAACGCGGAGTAAGGATAGA
Organism: Rhodocyclaceae bacterium; assembly: GCA_003158255.1. Taxonomy (GTDB): domain Bacteria; phylum Pseudomonadota; class Gammaproteobacteria; order Burkholderiales; family Rhodocyclaceae; genus Fen-999. The sequence continues at coordinate 1,024 of PMIH01000228.1, read as the reverse complement.
GGTGAATGCCATCCGGATCACGTTGCGATGTCAGGAAGTAGATCGTATGGACGCCAAACAGCGGCATAGTCCAGATCGCCAGCACGATCACTTTGAATTCGTAACTGCCACGTGCATATGCCACCCAAGTCAGATAGCCGAATGTCGAGAATACGAGGAGCAGGTCAACGTAGTGCTGAAATATCAACCCCTGCACGGCCCAGCCCCAGACTGGCAACGTCAGTACCGTGATGGCGACAGCGTAGAGAATCACCAACAACTCGAGTCGCGGGCTCCGCCGTTCAGCGAACTGAAAGGCAAAAAGAGTCAGGAAGCAAATCAACCAACTGATAGCACTGTCATTCAGTACGCCGAACCAAGCGGATGTGAAATCGTCTTCGAAATCGCCCAGGTACTGAGTGTTGCCGATGGCCCAACTGATCGCCGAAAATGCAAGCATCAGGTAGGCCCGTTCCGAGCGCTCTACCCACCAGTACTGCAGGGAAATCAGGCCGAGCAACAGCGTGATGAGAACGGCCGCCATGGGCAACGTGTTCTGCCAGAAGACGCGCTTGTTGTGAAAGCGCTCTATTGTGGCCGTTGGCCCGAGGTACATCGACCCAACGGAGTAGCCTTGCGACAAGCGATACGGAACGGCCAGATCAATCTGGAGCGCTTGCCCGGGCCGAGCCAGCACGGGAGGAATCTGCACGAACAGCGGAACATTCCACTGCATGCGCCAGTCCTCGAGATTGACGTCGATTAGCTTGCCGTTCACCCACACCTCGTAGGCACCGCCCATGACGCGCGTGACGTGAAGCGCCAGCCGCTGGTCTGGCAAACCGTCGACGGGCGGCGTGTAACTCACCCGCAGCCATAGCCGCGCCATCGGCGTGTTCGCCGGAGTCTCCGCCAACGGCGGCGCCGGCAAGGTGTCGGGCAAAGTCACCCTTGCCCAACTGGCATCGGCGAAATCCGGGCGCTGCTTCGCCAAGATGGCAAAGCCGTTGGTATCAAAGGTTGCGCCGGAGAGGTGTTCAACCCA
>PMIH01000115.1 GCA_003158255.1 Rhodocyclaceae bacterium | reverse complement strand
CAGCGATTCGGCAAAGGTCTTGCCATTGGTGATGTAGCCGCCGCGCTTGATGTGGAAGCCGCCCATGCCGAAATCGCCGAGCTCGTATTCGTTGCTGAGCCAGACGATGCGCGCCTTGTCGCGCACTCCCGATTCACGCAGGATGTGATCGACGTTGTAGATGTATTCGAACGCGGCGCCCTGGCAGGTGCACATGCCGTGGCCGGTACCAACGACGAAAGTGCGGCGCTCGCCCTTGCGCATGGTCTCGATGACCGCCTGAAGTTTCTTGTTGGCTTCGAGGGCGTGGGACACCGTACAAACGGATACCGTGTGGCCGACATCGGGCCCCAGCCCCTCGGTGGCGCCGAAGTTCAGCTTGGGTCCGGTGGCATTGACCAGGTAATCGTAGGTGACCTTTTCCTGCTGGCCGGCCTTGGCGGCAAGGGTATATTCGATCGTCACATACGGCGCAGTGCTGTCAGCATCGCCTTCCGGATGGATACCCACGCCCTTGGCCTGGCGGAAGTCCACGCCGATCCGGTTGTAGACGGTCGCCAGGTCGAAGGTGACATCCTCTTCCGTCATCTGGCCGACGCCGACCCAGATGTTGGAAGGGATCCAGTTCCATTTGGCATTGGGCGAAACCACGACGATCTCGTGTTCGCTCGACACCCACTTGGTGAGATACCTGGCAACCGTATGGCCAGATATACCGGCACCCAATATGACGATTTTGGACATATGCCCCCCTTTATGCGTTGCGCCCCGGCGAAACCATAGCACAGACGCGAAACAGGTCGCGCCTATTCCGCGCTCCGAAAACGACCGTAGGTGTAATGTGCCGCGCAGGCGCCTTCCGAGCTGACCATACACGAGCCGACCGGATTGTCGGGCGTGCAGATGGTGCCGAAGATCGCGCAGTCCTGCGGCCGCTTCTCGCCGCGCAGGATGGCGCCGCACTCGCAGGCCTTGTTGTCGGGCACGGCCTTGTACTCCACATCGAAGCGCGCCTCCGCGTCAAAGTCAGCCATGGTGTGACCGGAGGGAATCCCCGTGGGAGTACGCCGAAGACGCAGCGCACTGTTCGGCACCGTGCCCAGCCCGCGCCACTCGAAGCTTTCACGCAGTTCAAATACTTCATCGACGACGGCCTGCGCCTTCAGGTTGCCCTCGCGCGTCACGGCGCGGGTAAATTCGTTCTCGATCTCGGCGCGGCCGTCGTTCACCTGCCGCACCAGCATCAGGATCGCCTGCATCACGTCGAGCGGCTCGAAACCGGCGATGACCACCGGCTTGCCGTAGTCGCTGGCGAATACTTCGTAAGGCCGGGAGCCGATCACCGTCGACACGTGCGCCGGGCCGACGAAGCCGTCGATGGGGATGCCACCGGGCACGGCGAGGATGGCGTGCATCGCCGCCGGCGTCAGTACGTGGTTGCAAAGGACGCTGAAATTCTTCAGCCCTTCCGCCTTGGCCAGCTTCAACGCCACCGCGGTCGGCGGCGTGGTCGTCTCGAAGCCGATGGCGAGAAACACCACCTGCTTGTCGGGATGTTCGCGGGCGATCTTCAGCGCATCGGCGGTCGAATAGACCATGCGCACCTTGGCGCCGAGCGCTTTCGCCTTGAGCAGCGAGAGATGATCGGAAGCCGGCACGCGCAGGCAGTCGCCGTAGGTGCAGAGAATGGCACCGTGCTCGCGAGCGAGGCGGATCGCCTGGTCGATGCGGCCGATCGGCAGCACGCAGACGGGACAGCCGGGGCCGTGGATCATGCGCACGTTCGGCGGCAGCAGATCCGCCAGGCCGTAGCGCGAGATCGCGTGCGTGTGGCCGCCACAAAACTCCATCAGCCGATATTCGCGGCCGGGCTTGGCCGCGGCGGCGATGGCGGCGGCGATACCCTTGGCCAGGTCGCCGTCGCGGTATTCGTCGATGTACTTCATTGCGTCGCCTGGGCCATTTCCGCGAAGAGTTCCAGCGTCTTCAGCGCCTCGTCGGTATCGAGCTTTTGCAGCGCATAACCGACATGCACGATCACGTAATCGCCAACCTTGACGCCGTCGACCAGCGCCAGCGATATTTCCTTTCTCACACCGTCCAGCTCGACCACAGCCATGTCGGCTGAGCCAACTTCAACGACAAGTGCGGGCATGGCAAGGCACATATCAATTCTCCGTTTGCAAAGCTATCCAGGCCTGACCGAGGCTCAGGCCACCGTCATTGGGCGGCACCTGCCGCGCGTCGAGCACATTCAATCCGGCCGCGCCAAGGCGACGGCGCACATCTGCAGCGAGCAAACGATTCAGGAAACAACCGCCCCCCAAGGCAATGGTGTCGATCTTCTCACGTTCGGCCGCTGCCGATGCCCACTCTGCCAGTGCGGCCGCGAGGGTCGCGTGGAAGAGTGCCGCCGCGTGCGCAGGATCGCGCGACTCGGCCAGTGCCGCCGTGAGCGGGATCATGGAAAGCGTTCCCTCGGCGTCCAACGCCCAACCATCGGCAAGCGGTGCAGCCGCGCCGTGCGCCGCTGCCAGCCCTTCCAGCAGCATCGCCGCCTGGCCCTCGAAGGCCATCACCGGCCGGATGCCGAGCAATCCTGCCGCCGCATCGAACCAGCGGCCGCAGCTCGACGTGGTCGGACAATTCGTATTGCGTTCGAGCATCTGACGGATCGTCGCCGCGCCCGGCCGGTCCGCGAAGCGCGTTTCGATTTCCGCGCCACGCCCGAGCCGATGCAGCGCCGCCGCGCCCATGCGCCAGGGCTCACGTGCGGCGCGGTCGCCGCCGGGCAAGGCGATTTCTTCGAGGTGCCCGAGCCGGGAAAAACACGCGCCATCGACACGCAGCAACTCACCGCCCCAGGCCTTGCCATCGCTACCGAGTCCGACACCATCGAGCGCCAGCCCGAGCGCCGGACCGACATGTCCATGCTCGGCGAGCACCGCAGCGATATGTGCGTGATGATGCTGCACGGCCAGCGTCGGTACGCCCCGCTCCACCGCCAGCCGAACGGCGAGCCGTGTCGAGGCGAAATCCGGATGCAGGTCGTGCACAATCAAAGCCGGTTCGACTTCGAGAATCCCGAGCAGATGCGCGACGGTCTCTTCGAGGAAGCCGATCGTCGCCGCGTTGTCGAGATCGCCGATGTGCTGCGAGACGAAGGCTTCATTGCCGCGCGTGACGCAGATCGTGTTCTTGAACCAGCCGCCCAGCGCGAGGATCGGCGGTCCCGATTTCGCCAGCCTGATCGGGCTCGGTGTATAGCCGCGAGCGCGGCGAATCAACTGCGTCGCCGTGCGCACACTGTCGTCGCAGCGAATCAATATCTCGCGGTCGTGGTCGAGGATGGCGTCGGCAATACCCGCGAGCCGTTGCAGCGCCTCGTCGTTGCCGATCACCAGCGGCTCGCCGCCGGGATTGGCGCTGGTCATCACCAGCACCAGCTCCGGCGCATCATGGAAGAACAGATGTTGCAGCGGCGTGTAGGGCAGCATCGCGCCGACGAAAGTCAGTCGTGGTGACACGCCAAGTAACTGGTCATCCGCGCCCGCACACTTGGGCACCAGCACCACCGGCCGCTCGCGCGATTCGAGCAGCGCGATTTCGTCTTCGTTCGGCGTCGCGAACGGATGCAGGCTGGCGACATTCGCCACCATCACCGCGAAGGGTTTCTCCTCGCGCGCCTTGCGTTCGCGCAACCTTGCAACCGCATCGGCATTTCTCGCATCGCAGGCGAGATGAAAACCGCCCAGGCCCTTGATGGCAACAATGGCGCCCGACTTCAGCAGGCGCAGCGCTTCGGCAACCGGCTCGCCTGCGATGGCCTTGCCCTGCGCATCGCGTAGTCGCAGTTGCGGTCCACACACCGGACAGCAGGTCGTCTCGGCATGAAAGCGGCGGTCAGCGGGATTGCGGTATTCCCGCTCGCAATCGGCGCAGAGCGGGAATGGCGCCAGACTGGTCTGCGGCCGATCGTAGGGCAGCGCGCGCGTGACCGTATAGCGCGGCCCGCAATTCGTGCAGGTGATGAAGGCGTGGCGCCAGCGCCGGTTCGCCGGATCGAACATCTCGGCCAGGCAGTCCGCGCAGACGGCGGTGTCTTCGCCGATGGCGGTAGTGGCCTGCCGCGACGACTGACTCTCATTGATGGTGAAGTCCGCGAAATTGCCCGGCGCAACATCGGTCGCCTCGACGCTGTCGACACGCGCCAGCGGCGGCGCTTCGCGCTTCAGGCGGTCGAGGAAGTCGGCGATCCGTTCGCCTTCGGCGGCGATCTCGACACCGAGGGAATCATTGCGCACCCAACCGCGCACGCCCGTTTCCGTCGCCAATCGCCACACATGCGGACGGAAGCCCACGCCCTGCACCAGGCCGGTGACGCGGATGCGGCAGGCAGCGGTCATGATCTCAGCCGCGCGAACGCTCCAGCCACGCCAGCCAGTCGCCCATGCCCTCGCCCGTGGTCGCGGAAACGCGGATCACCTGGATGGCGGGATTGACGCGTTGCGCGGCCTCGATGGCCTTGTCGACGTCGAACGTCAGATGCGGCAGCAGATCGCACTTGTTGAGCAGCATCAGGTCGGCAGCACGGAACATGTCCGGGTACTTGAGCGGCTTGTCCTCGCCCTCGGTGACCGAGAGGATCACCACCTTGTGCGCCTCGCCGAGGTCGAAGGCGGCCGGGCAGACGAGGTTGCCGACGTTCTCGATCATCAGCATGGAGCGGTCCGGCAGATCGAGTTGCTGCATGGCGTGGCCGACCATGTGGGCGTCGAGGTGACAGCCCTTGCCGGTGTTGATCTGGATGGCCGGCGCGCCGGTGGCGCGGATGCGNNTCGGCGTCGTTGCTGGTCTGCTGGTCGCCTTCGATCACCGCGACAGTCGACTTTCCCTTGAGCATGTCGATGGTCTTGCACAGCAGCGTGGTCTTGCCCGAGCCGGGACTGGAGACGAGGTTGAGCGCGAAGACACGACGACCGGCCAGGAAGGCGCGGTTCTCGCGCGCGTAAGCATCGTTCTTGGCCAGGATGTCCTGCTCGATCTTGAGCATGCGCGGTTGCGTCATGCCCGGCGCATGGCTGTGCTTCAGCGCGTAGGCGTAGCCGTGCGCATGCCGATGCGGATCGCCATGCACTTCGTGACTGTGATCGTGGGCATGGCTGTGCGCCGTTCCATCCGCATGGACGTGTTCGTGCTCGTGTTCATGGTCGTGAAGGGCTTCGCCTTCAACGCGGGTTTCGCCGTGGCCGCAGCCGCAAGTGGTGCACATATCGTGACGCTCCTTACTCGATTTCGAGTTCCTTGACGCGCATTTCCGTGCCGCCCGTGACCTGCACGCGATAGCCGCCGCAGCGCGGACAGCCGGCCAGTTTGTCGCTCATCGGCACCGACTGGCTGCAATCCATGCACCAGCCCGTGCCGGGCATATCAATGATCTCCAGCCGCGCGCCGTCGGCGATGCTGTCCTTGATCACGACGTCGAAGCAGAAGCGCAGCGACTCAACTTCGACGCTCGCCAGCTGCCCCAACTCAATGTAGACCGCGCTGACCCGCTGAACGTTCTCGGCGCGGGCTGCATCTTCGATCAACTGGAGGATGCCCTCCGCGAGGGACATTTCATGCATGGCAGCGACGCGAGTTTCGGAAGCGGCGAGTTTACCCGGCCAGACCGCCGCTGAGGAAACCGCGTCGACTCAGCGGCCCGGAAAACAGCGAACGCGGCGGCTCGACGGACTTGGCCGGCGCCATGACCACTTCCTCGGCGGGGTCGACAAACAGGTTGGCCAGCACTTCTGCCGCGACTGCTCGCGCCGCGGCCTGGTCGGCAATCTCCATTTCAGGAACCGGGGAAAGGAGCGAACAGAACTGGTAGCCGCCGCACTCCTCCTCGTCGCCGCCCATGAAGTCGTATTCTCCGGACGGAAAGCGCCAGGTCTGACGCCGGTCGGTCGCCAGTGTCTCGAATTCCGGATCGCTGCCCGGCAGCATTACGAGATTCACCGCCCACGGCGTCACCAACACGCCCAGCCATTTTCCTTCCCAGAGCCGAAAGCCGACGCCTTCCACCACCAGACTGGCATGGTTGATCGGCATGTCCGCCATGCGCGTGGCGGCGATGCGACGGAAGGCCGATTCGAGCAAGGAAACGCTAGACATCGGCCAGCACCAGAAAGCGCTCGCGCGCCGCTTCGCAGTTCGGGCAGGTCCAATGCTCGGGCAGCGCCGCGAACGGCGTACCGGGCGCAACCTGCCAGACCGGGTCGCCCTCGGCCGGGTCATAGACATGCCAGCAGACGCCGCATTCGAAGCACGCGTTCGCTTCGGCGGCGACCGCCGTGCCGGTGCGTTCGAAGGCGTGGTCCGGGAATTTCATAGTGCAGTGGCCAGCGACTCGATCCACTCGGCCAGGCGTTCTCGGCTGTCGGCGAAATCCTCGGCGGCGGCCAGCGCGACGGCGGGCACGTCGACCACTTCGACTGAATTAAGGATCAGCCTTTCCATCGAGTTGAAATACTGCACCCACCAGACGTTCGGATAGGCAGTCGCGGTGATACGGCAGTTGCCGAAGCCGCGCGACAGCACCGAGACGCCGCCGCGCCCAAGCTCGGCGTCGAGGTACTCGGTGTCCTCGGGCGTTACGGGCAACAGCGACAGATTGATGACGTGGGCAGCGTCGCCGGGCCGGTAGCGCGCCGAGGCGGCGCGAATTTCGGCCAGTAGCGCGGGCGCGTTCATCAGGTTGGCCGGCGGCGCATCGACTGCTTCCACAGGCATCTGCCTTGCCGCAGCGAAGTTGCGCAGGGCCGTCGGGAACGACACCGCCTCGATGTCGTCGATGCCTGCCCCGCGCACGCGCCACACCCCGGTAAAGGTGGTCTCTTGCGCAGTCAGCCCTTCGGTCAGCACGCTCACTTCGCCCTGCCCGAGCATTTCATTCACTTCCTTCAGCACCGCCGGATCGAGATCAAGCACGGACATGCTGAAGCGCTGCGCCGTCTCGCCAGTCAGCGTCTCCAGTCCGGCCAGCACGTGGCGCAGGACATCAAGCGCGGCGCGGTAGACCTCGGGCGCGGCTTCGGAATCGATCACCGGCGGCCGGAAGGTGTGCATGTCGGAAGGCACGCCGAGCATGTTGAGCGACAGGCCTTCGTCGGGCTGCGAACCGGGGCCGATGCCGACAACGGGAATGGGAAACGAGAACATGGTCGGGCTCCTCAATGACACGACGCGTTGGCGCCGACGGTCTGCACGGGAATGCCAATGCTCGGCGGACGGCTTTCCGGGGCAGCGAGAACTTGCGGAATCTGCGCCGCGTAGACACTCCAATCCTTCAGTCCTTCGACCACGCCGAGATAGGCGCCACCGCGCGTTGCCAGCAGCGCCGGCCAGAGACGGATGCCGTAGCGAGCCGAAACGGCATGCGCGGCCGTCGGCGGCAGCAGCCCGACGCGTGGCTTGTGCGTCAGTCCCTTGATCAGTTCGGGCAGGATCACCGCGATGTCCCAGGTCTCGGGCACGCGCTGCGGATCGTCGGCGAACAGGATCAGCGCTTCGCCGGGCGCGTTGATGAAGTCGTCGAAGCTGTCGGCGTCGAGCACGGTGCAGCCATGCTGTTGGCTCAGCCGCCGGAAATGCTCATCGAGGCGGGCAAGCGTGGGGTTGCTGTAAAGGCTCATGTTTCCATCTCCATCTTGGGGCGCAGGAATTCGGGCAGCTGAGGTTCGCGGTTCACCAGGTCGGCGAAGTGGTGGTCGATCAACGCGCTCACGTCACCCGCGCCCGACAGGACGGCGCTCAACGCATCGAGCGCCGACTCGACCTGCGCCGCGCGCGTGGCGTCGATGACTTCGCGCGCCGCGCCGAGCGAGGTCAGCACCCACTGTCCCGCTTCGAGCGGGCCGGTCATCAACGTGTCGATGCGCTCCAGTCCATTGCGGCCGCGGCAGACCGCGCTGTGACCTTCGGCGGTGATCACCTGCATCGGAATGCCCAGGCACATGGTCAGCTCGTCAGGAAGCGGTCGTCGCCGATGCGGCAGGCGGCTTCGTGCGAAGGCCGGCCGGCTTCGTAGGCATCGATCGACAGGACGTTGTCGCAAGAGTCAGTCGTGGTGGTACGCCGAGTAGCGCCGTAACCCCACTCGGCGAGCAGCGCCACGACCGCCTCGACACACTCGGGAATGCGCGCCTTGACCACATCGCGCAGGCTGCCGCCGTAGTCGTCCAGTTCCTCCGGCTGCACGCCGATCAGCAGCATGCGCTCGGGACACTGGCCGGTCAGCACCGCCGCCGCGATCACTTCCTGGAAGCCGGTCTGGTGCAGGCTCATCTTCTTGGCGCCCATGAAGCGCGGCACCTCGTCGTCCTCGACCAGCTTCACCGTGCCCGGCTCCAGACCGTAGTCGACGGCGTCGAAGACGATCAGCCGCTTCGCCTGCTGGACGTAGGGCAAGAGATACAGACCCTGCGTGCCGCCGTCCATCACCCGCACCGTCGTCGGCAACTCGTACCGCTCGGCGAGCACTTCGGCGCAACGCACGCCAAAGCCCTCGTCGGCCCAGAGGAGATTGCCGATACCGAGTACGAGCACGTCGCTGGCATAGTCGTCCATGGCTCAGTCCTTGAACATGCGCCAGCCGGAGATCATCGTCGAGATGAGGCTCTGGCGGCTCATGATGTCCTCGCGGATCGCGGCGTAGACATGCACGATGACGAAGATCGTCGTCACCCACAGCCCCATGTGGTGCCAGCTATGCACCTGCTGGCTGTTGCCGCCGACGGCGGCGATGACCCAGCCGAACATGTTCGACGCCCAACTACCGAGGCCCAGCCCTTCGCCGTAGAGCGCGAAGCCAGTGCAGATCATGTACACCGCGCCGATGGTAAAGAACAGGAACATCATCAGTTGCGCCAGCGGGTTGTGGCCGACGTATTTCTTCGGCTCCTTGACCATGAACAGGTACCAGCGGAGTTCGTAGAACACCTCGCTCCACCAGTTGCTGTCCCACACGGGCAGGATGAAGATCTGCCGCGCGTGGGTGTTGCCGACAAACGCCCAGTAAATGCGACCGAGGAAGCCGACGGCGAACACGTAGGCGGCCGAGAAGTGCGCGAAGCGGATGTAGCCCATCAGGAAGTTGTCGCTGGCCTCGCCCGGTTGGGTCGGGAAAGGGTTGGCGATCAGGTAGCCGGTGGCGGCGAGCACGGTGATGGCCAAGGCATTCACCCAGTGCCAGAGGCGCAATGGCGCCTCGTACACATAGATGGCCTTGACCAGCCGGGCCGTGCGTTCCGCCTCGAATGCGTCTTGTTGCGCGAACATGGCAGTCTCCTCCAAATATTTCGATGAGCGGTTAACGCACCTTCACCGACGTCATCTCCTGGCCGTCCGGGCTCATCACGTGCGTCGAGCAGGCCAGGCAGGGATCGAACGAGTGCAGCGTGCGCAGGATTTCGAGCGGCTCGTCGGCCTTGGCCAGGGGCGTGTTCATCAGCGCAGCCTCGAAGGCGCCGATCTGCCCGTTGCCGTCGCGCGGGCTGCCGTTCCAGGTGGTCGGCACCACGCACTGGTAGTTGTCGATCTTGCCGTCCTTGATCTTCACCCAGTGACCCAGCGCGCCGCGCGGCGCTTCGGTGAAGCCGGCGCCCTTGGCTTCCTTCGGCCAGGTCGAGGGGTCCCACTTCTCGACGTTGGCGGTGGACGAATCGCCGGCCTTGATGTTGGCCATCAGCTTGTCGAACTGCGCCGATTGCAGATCGGTGCAATACAGGCACTCGATGCCGCGCGCCGCCGTCCGGCCCAGCGTCGAGAACAGCGCCGTCACCGGCACGTCGAGCTTCTTCAGCACCGCATCGATGGTGTCCTTGATGAACGGATACTGCTTGCCCTGCACGTAGCCCAGCACCATGCGCGACAGCGGACCGACTTCGACCGCGTGGCCGCGCCAGCGCGGCGCCTTGATCCACGAGTACTTCGCCGATTCGTCGAGGTTCTCGATGCGCGTCCGCGTGCCCTTGAAATTCGGGCCCTCGGGGTGGTAGTTCGGCTCGGTGACGCCGTCCCAGGGATGCAGGCCCTTGGTCTCGTCGGCGTACTTGTACCAGGAGTGGGTGACGAATTCCTGGATCTGCTCCGGGTCCTTGATGTCGACGTCGTGTACCTTGGAGAGATCGCCATTGATGATGGCGCCGCGCGGCAGCATCAGGTTGGCGGCGGAATGGTCGTTGGCCTTGTTGGGCAAGTCGCCATACGACATGATCGCCTGCGACGACAGGCCGCCGCCGTAGAGCCAGCCCTTGTAGAACGAGGCGATGGCCAGCAGGTCGGGGATGTAGACCTTTTCGACGAATTCCTTGCTGCGATCGATGATGCTCTTGACGTAATTGAGCCGCTCCATGTTCAGCGCGCCAACGGCACCGACGTCATTGACGTTGATGGCACAGGGCACGCCGCCGACCAGCCAGTTCGGGTGCGGATTCTTGCCGCCGAAGATGGTGTGGATCTTGACGATCTCCTTCTGGAAATCGAGTGCTTCCAGATAGTGCGCCACGGCCATCAGGTTCGCCTCGGGCGGCAGCTTGTAGGCCGGATTGCCCCAGTAGGCGTTGGCGAACGGGCCGAGCTGTCCGGATTCGACGAACTTCTTGAGCCGGTTCTGCAAGTCGCGGAAGTAGCCCGGCGACGACAGCGGCCAGTCCGAGATCGACTGCGCCAGCTCGGAAGTCCGCTTGGGATCGGCTTTGAGCGCCGACACCACGTCGACCCAGTCGAGCGCGTGCAGGTGGTAGAAGTGCACCAGGTGGTCGTGCACCTGGAGGTTCAACTGCATCAGGTTGCGAATGGTGTTGGCGTTCTCGGGAATCTTGATCGAGAGCGCATCCTCGACCGCGCGCACCGAGGTCAGCGCGTGCGTGCCGGTGCACACGCCGCAGATACGCTCGGTGAAAGCCCAAGCGTCGCGCGGATCGCGGCCCTTGAGGATTACTTCCAGGCCGCGCCACATGGTGCCCGTGGACACGGCATTGCGGATGACGTTGTCCTTGTCGAGGTTAACTTCCACGCGCAGGTGGCCCTCGATGCGGCAGATCGGATCGACGACGAGCCGCTTGCCCGAGTTGTCGAGCTTGAAGCCCTGGGTTTCGTAAGCGCCCATTATTTATCTCCTTCTTTCGGAACGTCGATGCCGGTCTGGTTGCGGGCGCGCGCCAGCGCGCTGACCGCCGCGTGCGCGACCACCGCGCCGCCGACTACGGCCGCTGCCGTGCCGCCCACCTTGTCGGCGTTGCTCTCGATACCGAACTGCTTGATGTCGGTGACGCGGTCGTAGAAGCTGCCCTTGTCCCAGAAGCCATCCTCGGAACAGCCGATACAGCCGTGGCCGGACTGGATCGGGAAAGACACGCCGTCGTTCCAGCGCACCGTCGAGCAGGCGTTGTAAGTCGTCGGGCCCTTGCAGCCCATCTTGTAAAGGCAATAGCCTTTTCTCGCCGCATCGTCGTCCCAGTGTTCGACGAACTGGCCGGCATCGAAGTGCGGCCGGCGATAACACTTGTCATGGATACGCTGGCCGTAGAACATCTTCGGCCGGCCCTGCCGATCCAGTTCGGGCAGGCGGTCGAAGGTCAGCATATAAGTCACCACGCCCGTCATCACCTCGGCAATCGGCGGGCAGCCCGGCACCTTGACGATGGGTTTGCCGCTGATCACCTTGTCGATCGGCGTGGCGCGCGTCGGATTCGGCTTCGCCGCCTGCACGCAGCCCCAGGAGGCGCAGGCGCCCCAGGCGATAACGGCCTTGGCGTCGGCCGCCGTCTCTTTCAGGATTTCGACGAAGGGCCGGCCGCCCTCGATGCAGTACATGCCATCTTCATTCAGCGGCGGATTGCCTTCGACGGCAAGGATGTAGTTGCCCTTGTACTTTTTCTTGATCTCTTCGAGCTGCTTCTCGGCCTGGTGGCCGGCGGCGGCCATCAGCGTGACGTGGTAGTCGAGCGAGAGCATCGACAGCACGACGTCCTTGGTCAGCGGATGCGCGGAACGGATGAAGGATTCGGAGCAGCAGGTGCACTCCAGCCCTTCCAGCCAGATCACCGGCGTGCGCGGCTTGGTCTCCATCGCATGGGCGATCTTCGGCGCGTAGGCCGAACCGAGGCCGAGCGAGGTCGCCGTCAGCGAACAGAACTTCAGGAAACTGCGCCGGGATATCCCCTGTCTGCGCAGCACGTCGTAAAAGGTTTCGGTCATGTCCCCCTCCTCGTCACGGTCGTAGTGAGAGGGGCTAGATCAAGTTCCGTACCAGCACGCTCGGCCAAACGCGATCGCTTGCCGGTCAGTGACTTACGAAAGTCATAACCTCAAAATAATTGTGGATGCTGTGGAACATCGCTTTCCATGGCGCAGCGCCGCATGGAAACTTGCATTCCACTACTTCGCGAGTGGCAGTACCAGCGTGAACAACGCGCCGCCGTCCGCACCGTTGCCCGCTTCCAGTCGACCGCCGTGCTGCTCGACGATGCCGTAGCTGATGGCGAGCCCGAGCCCGGTGCCCTTGCCGACCGGCTTGGTGGTGAAGAAGGGATCGAAGATGCGCGGCAGGTTTTCGCGCGCGATGCCCGGCCCGTTGTCGGCGAAGCGCAGATGCACGCCGTCGCCTTCGATCTCGACCGAAATCATCAGCCGCGCCTTCGGCTGGCCGGCCGTGGCGTCGCAGGCGTTCTGCACCAGGTTCATCATCACCTGCTGCAATTGCCCGGCCGAGCCGACCACCATCAGTTCCTCGGGCAGGTCGACCTCGACGCTGAAACTATTCGGTGCCGCCTTGCTCACCCAATGCACCGCGCGCTCAACCACCGGCACCAGGTCCATCGTCTCGCGCAGATTGCGGTCGGCGGCCGAGAAGCGCTTCAGGCCATCGACGATGTCGCGCGTGCGCTCCGCGCCCTCTGCCGTGCCCTCGATCAGCGACGGCAGATCGGCGAGCAGGCGGTCGATGCCCAACTCCTCGCGCAGCGCATCGATACGTTCCCACGGTTCCTTGCGCTGCACGGCCCCAAGGTATTCGCCCAGGCGCTTCGAGTAGCGCTTCAGGGCCAGCACATTGCCGAACACGAAGCTGATCGGATTGTTGAGTTCGTGCGCCACGCCCGCGACCAGTCGGCCGAGCGAAGCCATCTTCTCCGAGTGCAGCAATTGCTGCTGCGTGCGCTTCAAGTCTTCGTGCGCCTGCCGCAAGGCCTTGTAAGCACGGCGCAGTTCGCCGACCGGCCGGCCCGTGATGACCACGCCGAGCATCTTGCCCGTGGCGCTGTAGCGCGGTGTGCAGTTGAGCGACACCGGAATCGCGCTGCCGTCCACCGCGCGCAACTGCATCTCGCAGTCGTGCAGCGTCTCGCCGACATGGCCGGCGAAGAAGTGCTGCGCCTCCTGGCGCGAAGCCTCGTCGGCGAACAGGTCGAAGATGTTCTTGCCCTTCAGTGCCGCCTCGTCCTGACCGATCAGGTGCTGTAACGACTGGTTCACGTCCTCGATCACGCCGGCCCGGTTGCAAACCAGCAGCACGTCCGACATCGAGGTCAGCACCGAGACAATGAACTGCTGCGATTCCTCCAGCGCCGAGTTCTTGTCCTCCAGCGCCACCTCGTACTGGAGCAGGTCGCTATACACCTCATCCATCTTCTGGATCACGTCCAGCCAGACGCTCTCGCTCGCGCCCGCGCGCGCCGCCGCGACCAGTTGCTCGATGCCGTCGGGTTTGGTTTTGTCAGCCATTGGTGAGCGTGATGGAGATCCAATTGACACTCGATTGTGGTCACTTTCAATCGTCCCGGCAAGCCTCCACTCTCCGCAACAGCCTCCACTCTCCGCAAGAGTTGCGGAGAATACGGTGGCTATTCGCCGCATGATTTACGGTGAATTGACGAGCCATTCGTCGCACCGTGGCGCCTATGGTCTTGCCTTAGATCGACGAAGGGCGAAAAGTCAGCAGGTACAGCGCGGCTGTTGGGACAAACGGAGATGGGAATACTCGCGATGCGTCGCCAACTACTCAGTGCGTCGTCGTTGAACGACGGGGAGATACCTTCCCCTTGGCTGGGCGCTTCGCCGCCGGCTTTACTTGCATCGCGACCTGCGCGGGCGCTTCCGGCGCGGCCTGAACCTTGATCGCGAGCCGTGGGCCGATCATCTCACCCTCCTCGGTTGTGACCAAGATTCGCAAGGAAGTCGGCTTCTCGATCATGAACGGAGCGAACATCATCGCAGTGCTCAGCGCCAATCGCGTTGCTGAGTCATCGATATTGGGAGGTACATTGCTCAGACCACCCGTTGGAAGTTCCAGCAGAGCGAGCTCGGTCTCATCCTGCAACACCCTGATGCTCAAGGACTTGAACGGCCTCTCTTTGGGTGTCACGACCGATACGAATGCGCACAGCTTTGGCAATGCCGAGGGCACTACTTGTACGTGCAATTCACCTCCCTGATAGCAGCCGATGAACGACAACTTGTTTCCAACCTCCTGCCGGATGTCGTCACAGTAGATCACCGTCACATAACGGTCGGCGTTATTCTTCATTGCTCATCCTCCGGGCAAAGCGCCTGCACCACGGTCATCATCGGCACTTCCAGTGCCTTGGCGATCTTTCTGACGGTTCGCACACCCGGATCGACACGGCCCGACTCCAGTCGCGCGATATAGGGCTGACTGGTGTCAGCTCGCCGTGCCAGCTCAGCCTGTGACCAACCCTTCTCAAGCCGCAATTTGGCAACGGAGCCCGGCTGGTTGCCGTAGAAGGTCTTGGCAACCCACTTGCGGCCCTGAGCAATAGCCTGCGCTGACTCGGGCGATTGCTCGAATTCCGCAACCAGATCGTCGATATCGACCGCGGCCAGCGGCGGCTTTGCCTGCGGAATGGCAGGAAACGCCGCGTAAATCACGGTAGCCGGCGCGGAAGTGGCGTTGCTTTCCTCGCCGACGTAGACCTTAGTGAATTGCGATACCGAGGTCTGCGTAGGCTTTAAGAATGCGCTTTGTGATTTCATGATCGGACTTGTAATTGAAATTTCGATGGACGACGGCGAGAACGTGATACCGGAGGGACCTGGGTTCATACGCATACACGATGCGATACGGAAGACTCCCATGAGGTACTTCCCAAACCTTCAACCGCCAAATGTTGTAGCCAACTTTCCAGAACTCAACCCACTTGCTGACATGGTAGGCGGCGGAATGGTCTGCGCCGAAGCCGTGATCCAACAGGGAAGCAATGACTTTCGGATCATGTTTCGCCTGTTGGAGCAGCGCCGCAATCTTCCCGGCCGCCCCCTTGTTGGTCACCATCAACTGCCGCAGATCGGCGGCAGCATCACGATGAATCGACAGGGATGGAACGATACCCGATTAGGTATTACCCGTCAAGTAATGGTTGGTGAAAACGCGTTTGCCAGCATCGCGACGGCGATGCGAGAAAAGGCTTCGTTCTTGTTCATGTCCCTGACCGACTCATGGTTTCGCCTGATTGCATGTTGCGGCGCGGTTCAAGGAAACCACCTTATGACAGAGCATTGACAAACTGTTCGACGGTGACGATGGTTGGCGGACTTGCCGCGCGCCTCACCTTTTGCACGACGTCTTTGTCGTCGGCGCCTGCCGTGCCCATTTCACGGCATCGGCGATGTCGCCCTCGTGCAGCCCAAATTTCGCCAGCTTGGCACGCACGGCATCGCCGCGCTGAATGCGCACTGGCGTCAGCACGATCTGACCGCTGCGGGCTTCCACTTCGAAATACTCCGCGGAACCGACCGCGTCCATAACGCTCTTAGGTAACGTCAGTCGATTTCGCGAAGTCATCTTGGCAAACATACGGCACCCTCTTTGATGGGCAATGGGTTCTTGGTCGATGATATATCACGACGACCGCGCCAACGCGCTCTCAATGCACCGTACACACCATGCAAGGATCAAACGAGCGGACGATGTGCTGGACTGCGACCGGTGCCTTCTCGCCCTCGCCGACGGGTGCGCCGACCAGCGCGCGCTCCAGCGCGCCGGGGCGGCCAGCGGCGTCACGCGGGGAAAAGTTCCAGGTCGTTGGGGCGATGATCTGGTAGTTGTGGATGCGGCCGCGGCGGATATTCAGCCAGTGGCCGAGCGAGCCGCGCGCGGCTTCGACAAGGCCGACGCCTTCCCCATCCGTCGGCAATTCGCCGCTCACCGAGAACGGTTCGCCTGGGCGCAGAGCTTCGGCCCAGGCTTCCATCGCGGGTAGCAGGCGCGCGACTTCGAGCAGCCGCGCGACGACGCGGGCTTCGACACTGCCGCCATCGCGTGCCACCAAGTCGCGTGCCAGTGGATGGCCAGCAACGACCTGCCGCGCCAGCGCGCCGGTCTCGATCACTTCGCCGCCGAGGCGCGGCGCCTTGCACCAGGTGTAGGCGGCCTCCTTGTCGGCGATCGGCAGGGTCGAGCCGCGCAGCGGCGGCAAGGGTTCTTCGGCATCGGCATACCAGGCGTGGCTGACGTCTTCGGCGATCTGCGCGGGATCGAGCAGCGCCGGACCGCCGGCCCAGACTCCTGCCGGCCACCAGCGGCCGTTCTCCTGTTCGTAGGCGCCGTAGCTCATGAAGGCGACGCTGGCGTGGCCGAGCGCGCGCAAATTCAGCGCCTGCGAGGTGCGCAGGAAGAGGCCGAAATCGCTTTCTCCATGGCGCTCGGCCCAGGCCGCCAATTCGTTCGCCGACGCGAGCGTTGAGACCGATTCAAGCGCATCGCCGAACAGCGTGCGTTCGAGGAAGGCGCGGAATTCGCGCAGCACGCGCACGAGGCGCAGGCGCTCCGACGCACCCAGCGGATGCGTCGAACCACCCGGCTGCAACGACAAGGTGTGTGGCCACTTGCCGGCCAGGAGACCCATGGCGCGCATCAGCCCGGCGCGCGCAGGCAGGAAGTCGCCCGCCGCGCTGCCCGTCACCGCTTTGAAGCGCGCCGAGGAGGCGTACCACCACGGCTGACTTTCGTAGCAATCGCGCGCGAAGTCTGGCATGAAGAAGAGATAGAAATGCGTGACGTGATCGGCGAGGTTCTCGACCGACTGAATCAGGTTCGCTGCCAGCCGGCCGTTGTCGGGCGGCTTGATGCCCATGGCGGCGGCGAGCGCATTGGCCGATGCGGCTGACTGCGACACCGAACAGATGCCGCAGATGCGCGGCACGAACACCAGCGCGTCGAGTGGCGCCTTGCCTTGCAGGATCTGCTCGAAGCCGCGATAGAGCGAACTCTTGACGCGTGCCTCGCGTACCTTGCCATCGGCAACGTCGAGGATCACTTCGAGGTCGCCCTCGACGCGATTGAACGGCCCAACCACCAGGCGCGTCACGGCTTCTTCGCCGGGCGCGGCCAGCGGATGATGTGGTCGGTGGTGGCGTTCTGGCGCACGCGCGCGGGCGTCGCCGATTTCGATAGTGCCGCCAGCGCAATGAACCAGGCCTTGGGCATGTCGAGCGGCAGGCCGATGGGAATGCCGGCCACCTTGGGTGTGCTGGTGAACGGATGGCCCGGCTCCTCGAAGCCGGGCTCGGTGCAACTGATGCAGGCGTAGCCGCCGCTGGTACAGGAGCCGCCGCCGTTCCACGGCCGCTGGTTGCAGTCGGCGTGCGCCTGCGTGCCCTTGCAACCCATGTGCTCCATCAGGCAGCCCTGGTCGCCGTTCTTCTCGGCACTGGCCTTGAACTCGTAGAACTCGTTGCGGTTACAGCCGTGATGCACGAGCACGTCGGTGTAGAAGCGCGGCCGCGCCAGCTCGTCGAGATCGACTTCCTTCATCTCGCCACGCGCCAACGCGAGCAGCGTTTCGGTGACCCAGTCGGGATGCGTCGGACAGCCGGAGACGTTGATCACCGGCAGGCCGTCACCGGCGCGAAACGGCGTACCGAGCAGGCCGCCAGGATTGCCGCCATCGTATTGCAGGCCGCAGGCATCCGTGGGATTGATGCCCGCCGCCGTAACGCCGCCGAAGGCCGCGCAGGAACCCATCGCGACGACGTGCTTTGCGCGCGCTGCCAGCAGTCTCACCCATTCGATCATCGGCCGCTCGGTACCGGCCATGACGTGGAAGCGGCCACTGCCCGCCGGGCCGCGCAGCAGCGAACCTTCGATGCAGAGCACGTCGAACGGCGTGCTGCCATCGACGCAGGCTTCGAGGATGGCCAGCGCCTCCTCGGCGCAGGCTTCGGAAATGCTCGGGTGCCAGACGATCTCGATGCCGGCGTCGGCCAGCGTGGCGAACAGCGAGCCCCACTCGCTGCCGAGCCAGGAGAGCGTGCAGCCGCCGCAGCCACCCGATTGCAGCCAGACGAGTTTCATTCCGGTTGCTCCAGCCCGTAGCGCGCCAGCTTGGAGCGCAGGCCGACGCGCGACAAGCCCAGTTCCTCGGCGGCGCGGCTCTTGTTGCCGCGCAGGCGGATCAGGGTTTCGCGGATCACTTCGGCTTCGATGCGTTCCATACGCTCTCTCAGACTGCCGTCGTCCGCCGCAAGTTGCAGTTCGCCATCATTCTCGATGCCCACATCGCACACGGAGGGCGACAGCAGGTCGGCACTCAGCCAGTCGCCCTCGGCGAGCGCCAGCATGCGCATCACCTCGTTCTGTAGTTCGCGCACGTTGCCCGGCCAGGCGTGATTCTCCAGGCAGCGCAGGGCATCGGGCGTGAACTGGGCGCCCGGCTTGCCGGTCTGCTTGCGGCCTTGTTCGAGCAGCTCCATCGCAATCAGCGCAATGTCCGCCGGCCGATCGCGCAGCGGCGGCAGGTGCAGCTTCATGCCGGCGAGGCGGTAGTAGAGGTCTTCGCGGAAACGGCCGCTGCGCACGTCGGCTTCGAGGTCGCGGTTGGTGGCGGCGATCACGCGTACGTCGACCGAGACGGGACGCGGGCTTCCAAGCGCGCGGATCTCGCCTTCCTGTAGGGCGCGCAGCAGTTTGACCTGGAAAGCCGGCGAGGTCTCGCCGATTTCGTCGAGGAAGATGGTGCCGCCATCGGCCTGCTGGAAGAGGCCGATGCGGTCCTCGAATGCGCCCGTGTAGGCGCCGCGCTTGTGACCGAACAGTTCCGATTCGAGCAGCGTGTCGGGCAGCGCGCCACAGTTCTCGACCACAAAGGCGCCGTCGGCGCGCCGACTCGCGTAGTGCACGGCGCGCGCCAACAGTTCCTTGCCGGTGCCCGATTCGCCGGTGATCAGGATCGACATCTCGTGCGGCGCGACGCGTTCCGCCAACCGGCAGACGTCGTTGAGCGGGCTCTGTGCCGAACGCGCCAGGCGGCTGAACGCCGCTTCGGCGCGGGCGCGACCCTGTTTTTCCTTGACGCTCTTCTTCAGCACTTCCGGGCTGGCGCGCAGTTCCAGCGTCAGGCGCTGGTTGGCCTGCTGTAGCCGCCACAGTTCGGCAGCGCCGCGCATCGTCAACAGCAGTTGCTCGGGATGCCAGGGCTTGAGGATGTACTGCCAGATGCCCGCTTCGTTGATGCCGGCGATGATGTCCTCGGCCTCGGTGAAGCCGGAGATGATAATGCGCACCGTGTCGGGCCACTGCACCCGCACCTGCTTGAGGAAGTCGACGCCCGAAGTGCCGGGCATGCGCTGGTCGCAGAGCAGGATATGCACGAACTCGCGCGCCATCACGGCTGCCGCTTCATCGGCCGAACCGGCGGTCAGGACGGTGAAGTCCTCCTCCAGCGTGCGCCGCAGGGCCTCCTGCGAACGAACTTCATCATCAACGACCAGTACGACAGGCGGCGCGGCGGTCATGCGCCGTCGGTCCGTCGAGAAACTCTGTGAATTGGCATGCTACCCCCCGGTTGCCTCCGGAAGACATTTCACGGGCGCGCGGGCGCCTTGTCAACCGGCAACCAGAAAAAGGCAGCTACCAGGCGCGCACGTCGGCGCTGTCGGCAGCCATCAGGTCGGCCATGACGCGGAGAGAGTCCTCGGCGCGATCAGCCTCGACGCGCGCGAAGGCGAAGCCGCCGGCCTGGATCAGCAGGTAGTCGCCGAGCGATACTTCCTCGGGCATGAGCAGCAAGCTGACCTGACGCGTCTCGCCGAATGCCTCGACGGTCGCCATGTCGCGATCGAGAGCGATCACGCGCGACGGCACCGCTAGGCACATGGCACTTTTTCCTTGAGCTGCACACCGCGCGCGGCGAGTTCCGCCACAGCCATGTCGACCATCCGCGGCACGCAGGCGGCAATGGCCGGCGTCATTTCGAGCCCCAGTTCGAGGCTGTCCGGTTCGACGCCGATCAGCACCATATCCTTCGGCCGGTCGCCGATGAATTCCAGGCTGGCCAGCACATCGCAGATGCTGACCTGGTGCGGCGAGAGCCTGGCGCGGAAGAAGACGGGCACTTCGTCGTCGCTCAGTTTGATCACGGTGCCGGGCGAGCGGCCATCCTTGACAGCGTCGAGCACAACCAGCAAATCGACGCCCGAAAGCGGCTCCAGCAGTTCCATCCCGGCAGTGCCGCCATCGATGACCTCGACGTCCTCCGGCATTTCGAAGGACGCCTGCAACGCTTCAGCCGCCCGCACGCCGACCCCCTCGTCGGAAAGGATGATATTGCCGATGCCGAGCACGACTGTTCGCAAAATCCACTCCAAGACAAATTTAGCCGGTGAAGGCCCGCGTGGCACAGTCTAACCGCTGCTTACCTCCCCGGAGCGTCACGCCAAGCCATATCGGTGTCGGATAGTTGGTTCACTGAACGACCCGAAGTCGCTCTTGAATACTTCGGCATATTCGGATAAGATTTTTCCAATACTTACTTGTCATTTTTGCTCGGCTTTAAGCCATTAGATATATCGCTTTTGGCCTAGTTAATTGCGCGCAATGCTTAGTTGCACCTGAGGACATCACCTGGGAGGAGGTGCCCATGAAGACAATACTGCTGGTGGATGATTCCGCCACGATTCTCATCTCCATTTCCAACATCCTGGGCAAAGCGGGCTATGGGGTCGAAAAGGCCGCCAACGCGCAGGAAGCCCTGACCAAGTTTCAGGGCGGCCTCAAGATCGACCTGCTCATCACGGATCTCAACATGCCGGGCATGAACGGCATCGACCTCATCAAGGAAATCCGCAAGCTTGCCAGCTACAAGTTCATGCCCATCCTGTTCCTGACCACCGAGTCGCAACAGGCGAGGCGTGCCGAAGCCAAGGCGGCTGGCGCTTCCGGATGGCTGGTGAAGCCCGCCTCCGCCGACGAACTCATCAACACCATCAAACTGGTGTTGCGCTAGGAACCCCATGGCCACCAGCATCTTGCAATGGATGACATCGTTCGTCACCGGCCGTAATGGCGCCGGAGCGCAGTCCAGCCGCGACGACGAAAACCGAAAGCGCGTTGCCGATCTGGCGCAGGTAGGCCAGCAGGTGGCCGCCGAGCTACGGCAGGTGCGCACCTACAACGATGTCGTGCGCAAACAACTCGAGTTGGTCGTGAGCGAGACGGAAAAGGCCGCCTTCGACATCACGTCTCGGCTTCAGACCATCGACGAAGTCGTCGGCCAACTCAATCACTTCGTCACCACCACCAGCAACGAGTCCAGCGAGTTTCTTGCCGTTTCCGAGGACCGCCTAAAACACAACCGCAGTCTGGTGGATGCGTTGGAACGCTACATTCACGAGCGCATCGGCACCGCCGAGTCTGACCAGAAACGAGTCGCGCAGGTAGTGCAGGAAGCCCAGTCCCTGGGCGGATTGGTGGAGTTGATCAAGAGCATTTCTAGCCAAACCAACCTGCTGGCGTTGAACGCTGCCATCGAAGCGGCGCGCGCCGGCGAGGCAGGGCGCGGCTTCGCCGTCGTGGCCGATGAGGTCCGCAAGCTCTCTTCCGCCGCCGATACGGCCGTCAATCAGATCAACCGCGGCATTCAGGAAGTTGCCGGTTCAATCAAGGCGCAATTCCAGGACAAGCTGGAAGCCCGCAACCTCGAAGCGGAACGAAACGGGCTGGAAAGCTTTGCCAGGCAACTGAAGGAGCTGGGCACCAGTTACCAGGAAGTCACGCAGCACGAAACCGAAGTGCTGACGACCATCCAGCAGGACAACCGGAAGCTCACCGCGATGTTCATGAACGCGCTGGCCAGCGTGCAATTCCAGGACGTGACGCGCCAGCAACTGGAGCAAGTGGGTAACGCGCTCAACCGCCTGGATGAACATGCCGCCATGCTGGCCGATCGCCTCGACCAGATGGACGACCCGAATTTCCGGATGAGCCCCTTGTCGGATCAGCTCGATCAGATCTACAGCACCTACGTGATGAACTCACAGCGGCAAAGTCATCACGCCGCCACCGGGAAAGGTGGCGCCGGCGCCGGCGAGCCGAAAGTCGAACTGTTCTGATCGATCGGGAACGCGAAGCGATGACCGAATCCACCGACGAAGTTGCCCGGCTCACCATTGCAGACGACCTGACGATCTATAACGCCGTTGACATGAAACAACGCTTGCTCGAAGCGGTGCGCAGCCGACATGCACTCGACCTGGACTTGTCCGGGGTCGGCGACATGGACACTGCGGGGATCCAGATACTGGTGCTCGCCAAGCGCGAAAGCCAGCGTATCGGGCACCCGATGCGCATCGTTGCCCACAGCCAAGCCGTGCGAGCGGTTCTTGAGGCCTACAGCATGCTGAACTACTTCGGCGACCCGCTCGTGATTCCGGCCGAGGACCGTCGCTAGGTAACCATCATGGACGAGATGCTCGGGGTATTTCTCCAGGAAGCGCGCGAACAGCTGGAAGCGATGGAGGCTGGCCTGCTGCAGCTTGAGCAGGGCGACCAGGATCCCGAAACCCTCAACGCGATCTTTCGCGCCGCCCACACGATCAAGGGTGCCTCGGGCGTAGTTGAGATCGGCGCCGTCGAGGGATTCACCCACGTTCTCGAAAATCTGCTCGACAAGCTGCGTAATGGCGAAATTGCGGTCGACGGAGAGCTCATCACGCGTCTCCTCAAAGGTGGCGACCACATCCGCGCCTTGTTGGACTGCGTCGAACAGGGGCAAATGGAACCGGGCGCCGAATTGCTGGCGGCAGGCGATGCGCTGGCCGCGCAACTGCGTTCGTTCGGTGGCAGCCACGACCAACCGGAACCGCAGCGCGGCAACGTGGCGGCTTCCGTTGATGCCGAGGTCGAACGCGGCAACACCAGGGCCATGAACGACTGCTGGCACATATCGGTGCGCTTCGGCCTTAACGTATTGCGCAATGGCATGGAGCCGCTGGCATTCCTGCGCTACCTGCTCACACTGGGGCAGATCGTTCATCTTACGACCGTGACCGACGCCCTGCCCGATGCCGAGGACATGGACCCCGAGTCGTGCTACCTGGGACAGGAAATCGATTTCCGCAGCGATGCGACGAAAGAGCAGATCGAGCGTGTTTTCGATTTCGTTCGCGACGACTGCACGCTGACCATCCTGCCACCCCATACCAACGTCCAGGACTACATCGAACTGCTCGAACATCTGCCGGACGACGCGATGCGGCTGGGCGAGATCCTGGTCACGAGTGGCGCCCTCACGCAACTGGAGTTGGAAGCCGGACTGGCCGAGCAGGCAGCGCTCGCCACTGTCGCCATGGACGGTATCGCCGTCGCGCCACCCATCGGCGAGATCCTGGTCCACCAACATGTCGTTCAGCCTGAGATCGTCGAGGCGGCCGCCAACCGCCAGCGCCAGATGACGGAGAAGAAGACGGCCGAGGCCCACCTGATCCGCGTCCAAGCCGACAAACTGGACCACCTGATCGACCTGGTCGGCGAACTGGTGATCGCCGGCGCTTCGGCCAACCTGCTTGCCCAGCGCAGCAAGCAGACCGCGCTGGTGGAAGCCACCTCGATTCTTTCCCGCTTGGTCGAGAACATTCGCGACTCGGCGTTGCAACTGCGCATGGTGCAGATCGGCGAGACCTTCAACCGCTTCCATCGCGTGGTGCGCGACATGTCGAAGGAACTGGGCAAGAGCATCGAACTTTCGATTCAAGGTGCGGAGACAGAGCTGGACAAGTCGGTGGTGGAAAAAATCGGCGATCCGCTCATGCATCTGGTTCGCAATGCCATGGACCACGGCATCGAAACCGCCCAGGTACGCGCCAGGTCGGGAAAACCGGCTACGGGAAGCGTCGGGCTCAGCGCCTTCCATGACTCGGGCAGCATCGTCATCGAAGTCACCGACGACGGCGGCGGTCTCAATCGCGACCGGATCCGCGCCAAAGCCATCGAGCGCGGCCTGATCGCGGCCGATCAGGTTCTCGCCGACCGCGAGTTGATCAACCTGATTTTCGAACCGGGCTTTTCCACGGCGGAAAAAGTCACGAATCTTTCCGGCCGCGGCGTCGGCATGGANNTCGGCTCGCGCTTCAGCATCCGGCTGCCGCTGACCTTGGCCATCATCGATGGTTTCCTGGTCGGCGTCGACAAGTCGTCCTATGTCATCCCGCTGGAAATGGTGGTGGAGTGTCTCGAGCTCCAGGACATTGCCTCCGACCGCCACTACCTCAACCTGCGCGGCGATGTGCTGCCATTTGTCCGTCTGCGTGAACTGTTCGAGACGCCGGGAGAACGTCCTGGCAGAGAAAACGTCGTCGTGATCAAGAGCGGCGCCAAGAGGGCAGGCATTGTCGTCGATGTGTTGCACGGGGAGTTCCAGACGGTAATCAAACCGCTGGGCAGCTTGTTCCGCAACCTGCGCGGCATCGGCGGTTCGACCATTCTCGGTTCCGGCGAAGTGGCCTTGATCCTCGACGTCCAGGCGCTGGTCAATCTCGCCGTTCGCAACGAAGGAAACACTCTGGCCGCGACGCCCCAGCGCGCCCGATCCGATCACTTGGAACAAGAGAGGTAACGAATGTTCAACGATCTGAAGATCGGCACCCGGCTCACCGCCAGCTTTGCCGTCGCGACATTGCTGCTGGCGATCGTCGCTTACGTCGGTATCACTCGCATGGCCCATATCGACGAAGAACTGGGCGTCGTCGTCGAAGACCGCTTCCCGAAAACGCTCTGGGCCAACGACATCCTCGATTCGATCAACGTCAGCGCGTACGCCATCAGCATCGCCGCCATGGTGCGCGGCAATGAGACAGCGAACGAACTGGCCGTGATCGCCGAGCAAAATAGACTCGTGACGGATCGGTTGGAGAAACTGGAGAAGAGCATCCGCAGCGAAAAGGGCAAGGCGATCCTGAAGAAGGCGGTCGAAGCCCGCTCGCGCTGCCTGCTGGAACTCGACAAGGCCATAGTCCTGGCCAAGGCCGAGAAGAAGGACGAGTTGCTCGCCGAACTGATCGGACCGCTGCGCAAGACCGAGAACGAGTACTTGCGCGCCGTGAACGAACTGATCGCATTCCAGACCGAGGCTGTGATCGATGCCGGCAAGGACGGCAAGCAGACTTACGAGGCAGCACGCACGCTGATCGTCGGCCTGTCGCTTGTCGCCATTGTCCTGGCGGGACTGATCGGCGTCCTGGTGACCCGCAGCATTACTGGCCCGATTGCCGAAACGGTGCGGGTCGCCAATAGCCTGGCAGATGGCGACCTGACGACGAAGATCACGGTCGACTCGAAGGACGAGACCGGCCAGCTCAAGGCGGCCATGCAGACGATGATCGACAAACTCGGCCATACCATCGGCGAAGTGCACTGCTCGGCGGAAGCGCTGTCGTCGGCATCCCGGCAAGTTTCGGCGACGGCGCAGTCGCTGTCGCAGTCATCCTCTGAACAGGCCGCTTCCATTGAGGAAACCACGGCCTCGGTCGAACAGATGACGGCGTCCATCGCCCAGAATGCCGAGAACGCCAAG
>PMIH01000073.1 GCA_003158255.1 Rhodocyclaceae bacterium | reverse complement strand
TCCTTGATGCCGCCCTTGACGATGTCCTTGAGTTCGATGGCGCCAAGTACGTGGCTGCCTTCCGCGACCACCAGCGGCGTCGAACCGCGGCGCGACATTTCTTCGACGGCCGACTGGATGCCGGCCGGCCAGCCACCGCCCTGCCCCTCGACATAGGCGCGCACGGCATCCGATGCGCCTTTGCGAATGTTGCGGCCCTGCCAGTCGATACCGCTCATGCGTGTTTGCGCGGAGAAGTGCACGAAATTCGCACCATCGGCATGGCTCATCGGCGTCAGGTCACGACCGCGCTGCTGCAGCCTTTCCTTCGCCAGCGTGACGATGGAGCGGCCTTCCGGCGTTTCGTCGGCCAGCGACGCCAGCAGCGCGCCTTCCGCCAATTCGCGTTCGGTGACGCCCGACGCGGCGACGAAGGCCGATGCCTGACGGTTGCCCAGTGTGATGGTGCCGGTCTTGTCGAGNNGTCGAGCAGCAGCACGTCGACGTCACCGGCCGCCTCGACGGCGCGGCCGGAAGTGGCAATGACGTTTTTTTCCATCATGCGGCCCATGCCGGCGATGCCAATGGCGGATAGCAGTCCGCCGATCGTGGTCGGAATCAAACATACCAGCAATGCGACCAGAACCGTCACAGAGACAACCGAGCCGGCCTTGGCGGCCTCGACGGCAAAGATTGAAAACGGCAGCAGCGTCACGGTCGCCAGCAGGAATACCAGCGTCAGCGCCACCAGCAGAATCGTGAGCGCGATTTCGTTCGGCGTCTTCTGGCGCTTTGCCGCTTCGACCATGCCGATCATGCGATCGAGAAAGGTTTCGCCGGGATTGGTGGTGACGCGCACCACCATCCAGTCGGACAGCACGCGCGTGCCGCCGGTCACGGCGCTGAAATCTCCGCCGGCCTCACGGATTACGGGGGCCGACTCGCCGGTGATGGCGGATTCGTCAACCGAGGCGACGCCTTCGATCACCTCGCCATCGGCCGGAATCACGTCGCCCGCCTCTACCAGCACCACGTCGCCGCGGCGCAACTGTTCGGATGCCTGCGGGTACCACTTGCTGCCCCGCTTCGGCTCAGTGAGCTTTTTCGCCAGGACGGTCTTGCGCAGGCCGCGCAGCGCATCGGCCTGGGCACGACCACGGCCTTCCGCCATGGCTTCGGCGAAGTTGGCAAACAGGACGGTGAACCACAGCCACAGCGAGATGGCGAGAATGAAGCCCGCAGGCGCCTCGCCGTGGCCGAACAACGCCTGGACGAATAGGCCACTGGTGAGCAGGCTGCCCAGCCAGACGACGAACATCACCGGGTTCTTGAGCTGGTAGCGCGGCGTCAGGCGCTTCACCGAGTCCCAGGCCGCTTGCCGCATCAGCGCGGCGTCATAGAGGGATTGTGTCTTGTGCATTTGGATTTCCTTAGCGAACGCCAACCATTTGCAGGTGCTCGACGATCGGGCCGAGCGCCAGCGCGGGCAGGAAAGTCAGTGCACCGACGACGATGACCGTGCCGACCAGCAGCACGACGAACAGCGGCGTATGCGTCGGCAACGTGCCGGCCGAGGGTGGAATGATCTTCTTGGCGGCCAGCGCGCCGGCGATGGCCAGCACCGGCACCATCAGCCAGTAGCGCGCCAGAAGCATGGCGAAGCCGAGCGCGACGTTGTAGAAAGGCGTGTTGGCGGACAAGCCGGCGAAGGCGCTGCCGTTGTTGTTCCCAGCCGACGAAAATGCGTAGAGGATTTCCGAGAAACCATGCGCGCCCGGGTTGGCAATGCCCGCCTTGCCGGCCTCCAGCAACACGGCCAATGCTGTGCCGACCAGCACGACCAGCGGCGGTATGAGGATGGCGACTGCCGCCATCTTCATCTCGAAGGCCTCGATCTTCTTGCCCATGTATTCCGGTGTGCGGCCGATCATCAGGCCGGCGATGAAGACCCCGACGATGGCGAAGACGATCATGCCGTAGAGACCCGAACCGACGCCGCCGTAGATGACTTCGCCGAGCTGGATCATCCACATCGGCACCAGGCCACCCAGGGGCGTGAAGGAATCATGCATGGCGTTCACCGAACCGTTGGAAGCGGCCGTGGTGGCAGTGGCCCACAGCGCCGAGTTGACGATGCCGAAGCGCGTGTCCTTGCCTTCCATGTTGCCGCCGGCCTGAATATCAGAAGCCTGTGTGGCCAGGCCCAGCCGGTCGAACATGGGATTGCCCGCCTGCTCGGCGCCGACGCACAGCGCCAGCAAGGCGACGAAAATGATTGTCATGGCGGCGAGGATCGCGCCGCCCTGGCGCATGTCGCCGACGAACTTGCCGAAGGTGAAGCACAGCGCGGCCGGGATCAGCAGGATGGACAACAGCTCGAGAATGTTGCTGAGTGGCGTTGGATTCTCCAGCGGGTGCGCGGAATTGACGTTGAAGAAGCCACCACCGTTGGTGCCGAGCTGCTTGATGGCAACTTGTGATGCGGCCGGGCCGACGGCGATGGTCTGCTCGGTGGCAGTCGCCTTCTCCATGACCGGCTTGCCTTCGGCATCGTTCATGGGCTGGCCGTCGGCACCAAGCTTCGGCTGCTCGTATTCCACCGCCTGCACCAGATCCGCCTTCACGTACGGTGCGAAGTTCTGCACCACGCCCTGCCCAACGAGCACAATCGACAACGCGATCGAGAGCGGCAGCAGGATGTAGAGTGTCGAGCGCACCATGTCGACCCAGAAGTTGCCGATGCCGCTGGCTTCGCGGCGCACGAAGCCACGCATCAGTGCCACCAGCACGGCCATGCCCGAGGCGGCCGAGACGAAGTTTTGCACCGTCAGCCCCAGCATCTGGGTCAGGTAGCTCATGGTGGTCTCGCCGCCGTAACTCTGCCAGTTGGTGTTGGTGGCGAAGCTGACCGCGGTGTTGAACGCCAGATCGGCCGTGGTGGCGGCCAGATTCTCGGGGTTCAGCGGCAGCCAGACTTGCAGACGCTGCAAGGCATAGACGGCGAGAAAGCCGACGAGATTGAACGCCAGTACCGCGAAGGCGTAACGGGTCCACGGCATGTCATCATCGGACTTGACGCCGCAGACGCGGTAGATGCCGCGCTCGACCGGCCGAAGCCAGCGCACGAAGACAGGCGGCTGGTCCTGATAGACGCGGGCCATGTAGAGGCCCAAAGGCCAGCCCAGCCCGATCAGGGCGACGAGGTAGAAAGCCAGTTGCAGGTAGCCATTGGCAGTCATGAGAAGTCCTCCGGATAGAACAGCACGGCGACGAGGTAGACGAAGACGCCCACCGTGGCGATCAGCGCAATGAGGTAGAGGGCGTCCATCAATGTCTCCGCAACTTCTCGAAGAACGGAATCAGTAGGGCGGTAACGGTGAAGAAGCCAACCGCGAGAACGATGTAAAGCGCATCCATGATGTCTCCTGACAATACGAATCCCGACACCACGGACTCTAGACTTTCGACGGTAAAGAGGTAGCTAAGACTTGCCAAGAGGGTATTAAGAAAACGCTAAGGCGAGTTCAAAGTCAGTCGTCGTGGTACGCCAGGCATGGTGGCCGGCAGGTATGATGCCAACCATGGCAATGAGACCGCGTGACACGGAAGTTGGCTTGCCGGCCGGCGAACAGTGGCTGGATGGATTTCTCGCGCATCACCCGCAGGTGCCGGCACTGATCGTCCATGTCGAGCGTGGCGGCAGCACGCTGAAGACCTCCCGCGGTGCCTTCATTAACGAAGCGCTGGAGGAAGTCGGCTTCGCCACGCTGCATNNGCCGCCAGCGCCGCCATGATCCGCATCGCTGCGCGCGAAAATACGCCGCTGCGGGCGCTGGCCAGCCGCGGTGGCCGACCCGATCGGGCCGGCCTTGAACCCCTGAAGGCATTGGCCACCCCGCTCCTGCTGGTGACCGGCGAACTCGATGAAGAAGGACCGGGACCGAATCAGCAGGCGTTCGACCACCTGACCTGCGAGCGGGAACTGGCGATCATCAAGGGCGCATCGCATGCCTTCGAGGAACTCGGCACCCTGGAGGAAGCCACGCATCGGATCGTTGGCTGGTTCCAGCGCTGGCTGACGCCCGCCGACTTCGCCTGAGCGGGCCGGATGAACAAGCCGGCCTGGCTCATCGGTACCCTCATCGTCGCGCTCGTTGCTGCGGTCGCGGTAATCTTGAGTGTCAATGCGCCCGTGGCCCCCATGCCTGCCGCCACGCCGGACTATCTGCGCGCCACTTACGACCCGCTCCACTTCAAACCAGCAGCAAGCACCGCAACCGACGCGCAGTGCCTCGCCTGCCACCGCGAAGTGCTCGAAGACCGCGTGCTGAGCAGTTCCCCGTCCGGCGTTCGCGCCGCCGACACGCTCGCCGCGTACCAGAAACTCTCCACTTATGCCGGCGAGCAGGAGACCTTCCACCGTCGTCATTTGGTCACGCCGCTGGCGAAGCAATTGATGAACCTCCATTGCAACACCTGCCACGACGGACTCGATCCGCGCGACGAAGCGCAAGGCTCGTCGGCCACGGCGCCACCGCAAAGCGACACCGGCTTCACGCTGCGCAAGCAGGTCAACCCGGAAACCACTTGCCTCAAGTGCCACGGCC
>PMIH01000243.1 GCA_003158255.1 Rhodocyclaceae bacterium | reverse complement strand
AAGTCCGACAGGCTGCTAGGCTCACAACTGGACGGGGGCCAGAATCGATCGGAAATCCGTCGCGGATTCAGGGTTGAACCAGACTGCGAGATCGCGTCAGGAACGCCGCCATCTGCGCCCGGTCTACAGTCTGGTTCGGGCAATAGTTGCCACCGCCGCAACCCGTGGTAATACCTTCCGCTGCGAGTTGTTCGATCCACGCGCAGCCGTAGGTGCTGGCCGACACATCGCCAAATACCGCGCCGGTGCATGCTGTGGGGGCATAGGTCGCACCGTGTTTCACGCGAAGTAGGAAGATGGCCATTTGTGTTCTTGAAACCGGATTGCCGGGGCAATACGCGCCGTTGCCGCATCCGGTCGTGATGCCATCGAGAAGAAGTTGCTCAATCCAGCCACAGGCAAAGGTGGTCGGTCCGACGTCCGTGAATGTTGTTCCCGTGCATGTCGGCTGTGCGGATGCACCACCGCGTATCGCGCGTTCGAGCAACACAGCCATCTGGGCGCGCGTAACGACGTTGTCCGGACAAAACGCTCCCGGGCTGCAACCATTCGTAATCCCCGCCTGGTACAGCGCTTCGATGTTGCGCCAGGACCACTGATGGGTACCGACATCCGAGAACACCGGGTCGCGCCCGTGGATGATCAGCTGCCAGCTATTGAATGCTCCAGTGTTGGAGCTGACACCGTCGCTGACGCGGATGGACCAGATGCCGGCAGCGACTTCGCCCCAGTGCCGCATGGACGAGAACTTCCAGCCGGCATAGTCGGCGTTGGCATCGCCATGGACATCCGCCAATACGCTCTGCGTTCCGGCCGGCGAGGTCAGGACCACTCGCAAGTCGCCACGATGAGGGTGCGTGGCGTTGAACACGACTTCCACGTGCTCGACAATGAGGTTTGTCGACATAGTGAACGTGGCAGTAACACCGGTAGCGTTATTGTCCGGAATCGCAAGCGCAACCGGAAGGGTGCCGGAGTCCGTAGCAACCTCGGTGCCCAGGTTGCGGGTCCGGGTCCGTGCCGCGGCAACCGCAGCACTAGCATCGACTCGTCCGTAGCCATAAGCGTGATTGACGTGCCGTCCGGCGCCGTTGTTGGCCCAACCGGCGTTGGTTGCATCGTTCTTGGCTGCGGTGGCGATTGCCAGATGCTTTACGTCGCGCCAACCGAGATCGGGGTTTGCCTGCAACATCAATGCGGTGACGCCAGCAACCAGGGGTGCCGCCGCCGACGTACCGCCGAAGCTGCTCGTGCAGTCTCCACCGGGGCTGACGCTGTTGTTGTAACCATTGGCGCCAAGCAAGTCCGTAGTCGTGATGCCGGCGATTCCGCCACTACTGGGAGCGGCGAGAATCAAAGGTGCGCCGGGTTCTGAATAGTAGGCTTGCAGACCGCTGTCAGTCAGTGCGGCGATGGCGTTTACGTAGCGTGAGTTGGCATAGCCATCGTAGTTGACGTTATCGTGATTCTGGGCCCCGTTCCCGCCGGCCCAGACATAGATGCTGCCCAGTCCGCCGCGGCCGTTGGCAACGGCGTCGGCAATTGCCGCCCGGGTTAGCGTACCGGGGCCTTCGAGCCTGAGGCCGTCGTCCGCCGGTCCCCAGCTACTGCTATAGACGTGGATCTGACCATAGTCATAACTCAGCGCGTTGGCCTCCATGGCGTCTGTCGACTGCGTTGCAATGAGCCGAAGGCCGGCCAATTGCGCGCGGTAGGCCGCGCCAACGCCGCAAGAACTCCCGTCGTCGCGAGCGGCAGCAACGCCGGCGACCGATGTGCCGTGGAAATCGGTCGTGACGTTGGGCGACGGATCGGCGTCGTTGTAATCGAAGTCCCAGCTCAGATCGGGCCGGTAGTTGGGCGAGATATCCGGGTGCGTGAACTGCAAGCCATCGTCAACCACGCCGATCACGACTCCGGTGCCGGTATAGCCCATATTCCAGGCCGGCACGACGTTGGCGTCCTGCCCGGCCACACCACCGTTTTGGCCAGTGTTCAGTAGATGCCATTGGCTAACGAAGTAGGGGTCGGTTGGCGTGCGTGTCTGTTGCTGCCGGGCGATTTGTTGTTCCGCCCAGAGAATCGCCGGATGCCCGCGTAATCGCCCTTCCGCAGCCAGCCGTGGAGCGCCGTTGTCACTTTGCGGGATTTCGAATACATAGGTGTCGGCCAATTTGCCGACCGGATGGAACTCGACCGCGCCAACCTGCGCCGCGACCGACGCGGCATCTTGCCCCCTGCTCAACCGAATGGCCCATTGATGAGTCGGAACTGGCATCGTCTCGGGAAGCGGCGATCGTTCCGGCGGGCCGCCGATCGCCAAGAGGGGACTAGCCAGGAAGGCAAAGAAGACGGCCCTGACTGCGGCCGGACATCCGTCGTGCAAGGGCAGGATATGCCGCGAACCCATGTTCGAAACGCTCAGAACCGGGCCGTCACGACTGACTTTCACAAAGCTCTCAGCCGGCACGGCGCTTCACGGCGTTGCCGGCCCCAAGTGTCACATCGTGGTCCAACATACGCTTGCACTGAATCGAATGCGGAGCGTATGCGAGGAACGCACTCGTGACGACGGGCCTGTTCGAATCGCGCCAGAACTCCACCATTGATCGACCGCATCGCTTCCACCAATTCACTGCATTCAATCTACAGCCACCGCTCCCGAGAATGCCACTACGAGATATTGACAGCTCTTCGGTTCTGGCGGGGCCTGCGCGGTTATTGAAGGCTCGAGAGCCCCGACCCCGCCGGGCGTTCAGCCTACGGACCCAGCAGAATCAGCCCACCGTCGTCGTAGTAACCCAAACCGAGCGCTCGGGAAAGGAAGGCCGCAATCTGGCCCCGCGTAACGGCTTCGTCCGGAGCAAAGGTCGTTAGCGTCTTGCCGGTTGTGATTCCCGATGCCTTGAGAGCTTCGACGTACTGGTAGAAGATGTGCGTCGTGGGTACGTCGGAAAACGTCGGGGTGGCCGGTGCGGGGGCCACCTGACGCTGCCACCAGACGTCGACACCGCTGGTCGAAAGACCGGTATCGGATTCAAAGGCTATCTCGATGAAGTACTTGCCGCCGTTGGCGTCATAGCGGGAATTGTTATTGACGGTGTGGCTCACGGCGCTCGACGGGAAGTATCCATAACCCGCGGAACCAGAGGAACTGACACTGGCTATGGGAGCGTAACTGGGTGCCATCGGGCTCAAGGATTCGCCGTAGATCTTCTGGACATAGGCACGAATGTTGGCGGATGCGTTGGTGTCGTTGGCATACAGATCGAGATAGATCAGCTTTGCGCCAGTCGGCAGGAGCAACGGCGCCCATAGCCATCCGTAGGTGGGGGAGAGTCCGGAATCGGGACCGACATACCCATCCAGTACCCAACTGAATTTCCCGGCCGAATATTCCGGATGGAACGCCGAGGCTGGAATCTGCATGATGTTGTAGTGGGTTAGGCCGAAATCGCGGGACCTGGCTTGAGCCAGTTGTTCGGCCTCGGTGATGCCCGGTGAGGTGGGGATTGGAACCTTCCCCGGATCCGCCATCGCTGCGCTGGCAAGGGTCAGCGAAACAGAAACTGCCAGAACGCTTCTGCACAACATTTGAGATACCTCCACGAATGTGAAATCGGCATCCCCGGTGCGGCCGGGGACAGGCGTTACGTAAAACTGCGAGCTGAAACGAGAGCTGCTACGTCCACAACGTTTCAAAATCATTACGAATTCGCGCGAGTTCAGGGTTTCCCGGAAGCCTCGCCCGACTTTTCAGTCGCATCCTTATGCGTCTCCGGCGCTTGCGCGTTATTGCTGCCGGCGTCTGTCTTCGGGAGGCCGTTCAGCGCTTGTTTGGCAAGGTTCGCTTCGGGACCGCCGCTACCGGCGGCCGCAGTGAGCCACTTGCGCGCCTCTGCCTCATCCTTTGTGACGTCGACGCCGTCTTTCAACATTCGGCCGTATGTCAGCGCGGCCATCGTGTTGCCGCCCTCCGCGCTCTTGCGGAACCATTCCGCCGCTTTCGCCGGGTCCTTGGCGACACCCTGGCCCGCCATGTAGTAGCCGGCAGTTTGGTACTGCGCATCCGGATCGCCTTGTTGTGCAGCCAGTTCGTACCAGTAGGCGGCCTTCGCCATGTCCTTGGGCACGCCGAGCCCGCCGCTGTAGAACAGGCCGATCTGCGCCTGCGCGGCCATGTGCCCAGCCGTGGCGGCCTTTTCGTACCATTTGGCGGATTCTGCGTAGTTGACCGAAACACCCGTCGTGCCGTTCTCATAGGCATGGCCGATCGCATACGCGGCTTCCACATGTCCCTGTTTCGCCGCCGTGTGGTACCACTGCATTGCCCGGGCCGTGTCCTTGGCGACGTTCTTGCCGTTGGCGTACATGTAGCCCAGGTCGTATTGCGCCTGCGGATAGCCCAACTCGGCTGCCTGCATGATCCACTTGCCGGACTCGGGGTCGTCCGGCTTGCGATTGCGCGCCGGATTGATGATGCCCAGCATGTAGAGCGACTCAAGGTCGCCCTGCTTAGCCGCGAGGCCGTACCAATGAACGGCCTGCTTGAGGTCCTTGACCATGCCGGCAAAGCCGTTCTGGTAAGCCTTGCCCATCAAGTGCTGGGCCGGCGCATAGCCGCCTTCGGCGGACTTCCGCAACCAGCGCATGCCTTCAGTCTCGTTCGGTGTGACGCCTACGCCACCGAGCAAGGTCACGCCATAGGCGTACTGTCCGCCGGCGAAGCCCGCGTTCGCCGAACGTTTGAACCACTCGACGGAGACAGCCGCGTCTTTCGGTACGCCGACACCGTCACGGTATCCGACACCAAGATTGAACATCGCTTGGCCGTGACCGCGCTCGGCCGCCTTGCGGTACCAAGTGGTAGCGACCTCTGGATCCGCGGCGACACCTTCGCCATGGGCGGTCATTACGCCCAGGTTGTACTCAGCCTCGGCGTTGCCCTTGTCGGCCAACGGAAGCCAAGTCTGTAGTGCCTTCGGAAAGTCCCCTGCTCGATACGCCGTAGCACCCAGGACCAATAGCTTATCGGTTGTCTTGTCCGCCGCTGGTGCCGCTGTGTGACTGAGTAGCAATAGGCAGGCGGTCGCAATAGCAACGACGAAACGCCGGCTACAAAATTCGCCCCTCGAAAATCGCCCACCTAGATGTTTCTGTTTGATCACGTTTGACCTTCGCTCATAAGTGATACCCCGACCGGGTTTCACGTGCGCATTAACTGCGCTGGAAAATGATAATGAATATTATCCGAACTACGGGAATTGCGAATAAGAACTGCACTCTAGCTAACTGAGGACTCGATCGGTTCGGTATCCCCCACCTAACGATGCAGGGGACACCGCATCTGAAAGTCAGTCGTGGCAGTACGGCAAGAACAGGGCATGCCATGGTCATCTATGTCGCTGATTAGAGACGCTAATTTGCGCGGCCAAACTAACCGTAAGATGCGTCACCAAATGGCACCGTGATCGTCTGCCGTTGCGCTTGCCACTGTCGATCGTCGAGTCTGATAACCGTTCATACGGCAATTCGTGCCGCTCGTCTGGTTATGGCTTATCACTTATGACATAGGTCAAGCATGGGCTAGAGACACGTTGCGCTGGATGCAAAATGGTCCTAATTTTTCCACCAGGGAATCAGACAGCGGGCATTGATCCGCCAAATTGTAGAGAGACTTCAAAATGAATGCGATGAAATCCATCTCCCTCTTGAGAATCCGTCATCACTTGACGGTTGTACTCGGGATTTTGGCACTGGGCCTATCCAGCGGGTTGGCTTTTGCGGCGAACTTTCTCGATGTCAGTCCTAACTCATGGGCTTTTGGCTATATCTCCGCCATCAGCGATGCTGGCATTACGGCAGGTTGCGGCGGTGGCAACTACTGCCCGACGGCGATCGTAACGCGCGAACAGATGGCCGCGTTTATCGTCCGTGCGGTCGAGGGAGAGCCCACCGTTGCGTGCACCACAGCGCCCTTCTCCGACGTGCCGGCCAGTAGCGCGATGTGCAAGTACATCAAGCGCGTTGCCGAGCTTGGAATCTCGGCTGGTTGCGGCGGCAGTAACTATTGCCCAAGCCAGAATGTGACGCGCGAGCAGATGGCTGCCTTTATCGTCCGTGCCGTCGAGGGAGAGCCCACAATCACGTGTACCACTGCACCCTTCTCCGATGTGCCAATCAGCGACTCGATGTGCAAGTACATCAAACGTGTTGCTGAACTCGGAATAACGACCGGTTGTGGTGGCACGAACTACTGTCCGGGCCAGAGTGTGACGCGAGATCAAATGGCAGCGTTTCTCGCTCGTGCTTTCAATCTGGCGATTCCCAATCCTGCCCCGTGGGTTGTGTTTAACGCAGCCAGTTATCCTCCAACGGTTCCTGCGTCGACCTGCACTGGCTGTAAGACCTATTACGTCGATGGCACCAGTGGCAGTGACTCAAACACTGGGCTGACCACCGCATTGGCTCTTAAGACCATTGCCAAATCGGTACCGCTGGTCAAGGCCGGCGATACGGTTCTGATTCGCAAGGGCCTGTACCGCGAAGGCATCAATATGACCAATCACGCTTCGGGGAGCGCAGGCAAGCCGATTACTTTCGGTTCCTACGGAGATGGCGAAGTCATTCTCGACGGATCGACCAAAGTGACATGGACGCTGAGTAGTGGCACCGTATCGACTGCGTCGCCTGGTTTCACGCCGATCGGTGTTGTGGCCAACGAAGTGCCGCTCAAGCAGACGACTTCCGTCGCAAATGTCACCGCTGGCAGCGGCCGGTGGTATTACGGCGGCGGCGTTCTAACGGCCGACCTTGGTACAACGAGTCCGAACACCGCGGATGTTGTGGTGCCGAAAAGCGCCGACGCCCAAGAGCATGTCTACTTCTATAACAACGACTACTTGACGTTCAAGGGGCTGACCATTCGCGGTTCCGGCGCGGGGGGGGTGTGGGGTTACGGCAACAACATTACGATTGAAAGTTGCGTCATCAAGTTCAACGGCAAGTCTGCCGTGTCCTTCCAGACTGCCGGCGGAAAAAACAACCAGGTGTTAACCAGCCACATCTATCACAACGTTCTGACCAACTGGCCGCGCGGCAACAACGGCTATGCTTCGGCGGGCGGTGGCTGGCCGGGCACGGTGATTTGGTGGGCGAACCAGAATCCCGTGGCTCGCGGCAACATCGTGCATATGAACGGCGGTGAGGGCCTCCTCACGTATGGTACGCAGGCCGGTGTCACATCAGGTAACGCTTTGTTCGAGCAGAACATCGTCTATGACAACTGGAGCGTCAATATTTATGTCGACAACCAAGTCAACGGTGTATTCAGAAACAATTTCATTTTCGACCATCCACCCAATACGGCCGATTACATCAACAACGATGCCTCGCTTGCCAAGTTCAGCGTATGCATGATGCTTGCCGACGAGTACAACTCAAGCGATGGCACCAACAACCACGCCAACCTTTCCGGTACCCAGGTTTACAACAATATTTTCGCTGGTTGCCGGATCGGCATTCGCGACTATTCGGAAGGCACTCCTACTATTCAGTACCACGGCCTCAAGAATACGGTGATCGCAAACAACACAATCATCATGCCCCACGATGCGACACCGTATAACAATGCGGGCACCAACATTTTCGGGATTTACCTGCAAAACAACGGCAGCAACAATAGCAACACCAACATACAGAACAACATTGTCTATGGCTTTACCGGCGATCCGCTGGTATTCAGTGAGTACGCCGGTGCCATTACGGGAGTCAAGCTCAACTACAACGACTACTACAGCGGTTCCGGCACCAACATGTTCGGCTACGGACCCTCTTGGACGTCCGCCACTTGGGCGACCTGGAAGTCCAAGACCGGTGCCGACGCCAATAGCAAGTACGCCGATCCCCTGCTGACGGACGTTACACAGTTCCGTGCCGCGGGGACCGGCCAGTACGACTACAACAATGCGAACCTTCGGGGTGGATCTCCAGCGTTGGGTGCCGGAACTCCACAAACCGCCTTCGGTTTCAACTTCCTCGGCGCGACCCGATCAACCTGGAATATCGGTGCATATTAGGTATGAAATTGCTCTTGCCTACATCCCAAGGAAGGCTCTAGCCAGGAAAGCCGCCATTTGGTCGCGGGTGACGGTTTGGGTGGGACAGTAGTTGCCGCCGCCGCAGCCGGTGGTGATGTTCAGTTCCTGCATGCGCTTGATGTACTTGCAGAACGATTGGGACGCCGGAATGTCGGAGAATGGCGCTGACGTGCAGGCCGCAGGTTCTCCTTCCAGCGCCCGGATGATGAAGGCCGCCATCTGCTGGCGATCCACGTTCTGGCTCGGGCAGTAGTTGCCACCGCCGCAACCGGTGGTGATGTTCCGATCCAGCATGCGCTTGACGTACTTGCAGAATGCATTGGATGTCGGTACATCCGGGAAGGGTGCCGAAGTGCAGGCGGCCGGCTCTCCTTCGACGGACCGGATGATGAAGGCAGCCATCTGGTCGCGCGTCACGTTCTGGGTCGGGCAGTAATTGCTGCCGCCGCAACCCGTGGTAATGCCATTGGCGTAGAGGGCGTTGATGAAGTCCTTGGCCCACTGACCCGCCGGAACGTCCGCAAAGCTAGTCGGCGTCGTGACGGGTTTCAGTTCGACCAGCGTGATCGAGTTGGCGGCGAAGGTGGCCGAGAAGCCGCTGCCGGTGATTGCCTGATCGGCCAGATGCTCGATGGCAGTCAGATTGCTCGCGCCGTAGCGGTACACCGCGGCTGTGGTTTTCGGCGCCAGGCCGGCGAGATTGATGGTGCTGGTGAGATCGGATGCGGTCTTGTTGATGACTGTGACAGTGACGGCATGATCGCTGCTGCGACGACCGGCGTAGACGGCGAGCTTGTCCTGGTCGGCGCTGACCGCCTTGACGCTGAATTCGCCGTAGCGGCTGCCGGAGCCGTTGTAATTGCGATACATGCGGAACGCATAGGCACCGGGTTGGCCGGTGGTCGGCGGCCCCCAGAGCGTCGCGACGCCCATGCCTTCGCGGCCGAAGATGCCCAGTACGTCGGCCTGCGCGAGCGCGCCATTGATGTGTTCGAGGCCGCCCCAGTTGTATTCGGATACCGCGAGCTTTGTCCCAGGGTAGTTCGTCGCCACCCAGTCGCGCATGCGCGGGATGAGCATCACGGTATCGGGAATCCAACTCTCGTCGACATAGCTTGGATCCCATAGCGAGCGCGTCGAGCGCAGTCGCAGCGCCTGCGTGCTCGCGCCGCCCGCCGACACGAGCGAGACGCCGTTGGCCTGCGGGTAGTAGTGCAGATCAAGATAATCGACCAAGCGGACCTTGTGCGCCTGTTCATAAGCGCGCATCTGCTGCAGGTACCAGGGCACGAAATAGGTATTGCTGTGACTGGCATAGTCGGAGCCCGCCGAGCATCCGTCGGCACCGGAATACAGGTAGGCGCACCAGCCCCACAGGACAGGACCCAGCGTCTTGGCCGACGGATCGGCCGCCTTGACGGCAGCAGCGATCGCATAGGTCTTGTCCCGAAGCTCGTCATAGCTTGTTCCCTGCGGATGGACGTCCCGGTGCGTGCCGTTCCACAGCATGGGTTCGTTGTCGAGGTTGTAGTAGGCGACGCCGCCGTTGGCGGCGGTGCCGTAACGGCTCACGAGATGTGCGATCCAGTCGGATACGAAGCTCGATCCGATCTCCGTGCTGGTGTCGTGCGGGTCGTTGCCGGTGATGTCGCCGCCGCTGCGGATGCCATTGCCGCAGTCTGTATCCCACTGATCGGTGCTGATTTGGGCGCCGTACTTGCTGACCTTGAAGCCGCAGGCAAAGGGATGGCTGCGCGGGCTGGAACTCTTGGCGGTCCAGCCGATCAGCGGCACCGTGATGATGCTCTTCGTGCCCGTGCGCCGGTCCTGATCGACGAACAGGTCGCTGGCGGAGCCGTTCGGCAAATTGGCGACAGTCACGTCGTCGGGGTTGTTCTCGAAGTACCAGTCGCTACCCTTGTTGGTGACGCTTGTCTGCCAGTTATAGCGCGACGTCGAATTGCCGCCCCAGCGGCGTACCGGCAGCGCCAGCTCGGTTGCCAGCGCTTCGTCGGCGAAGTTCATGCCGTAGATGCCAGGGTCGATGTAGCGGCGGCTGCTGAGTACATCGATCTGAAGCAGCGGGCCGACGCCCGGTGGCGGCGGTGCCACCGCCGCCCCGGTCAGAACGATGTCGTCGAGATAAAAGGTCGGCTGGGTGCCGCCGCTACCGTCCTGAAAGGTGATGTCGCCAATCTGGGTCGGGCTGCCCAGATCGGTGAGAGGAATGCTGACATGTGTCCACGTGCCAGCCGCGGGCGCTGGCACTGGAACCTGGGCGCCGGCAATCGACACCTGGATGTTCTGGCCACCCGCCGTGCCACCGTGAATCCAGAATTCAAGCGAACTGTGGTCGCTGGTTCCCGCCACTGCGGGACTGGCAGCCAAATAGAGTCCACCCCAGGCCGCCGTATAGGTCGCGGCTATCGCATGAGTGCCGCCATGGGCTTGGGCCGTGGAGGTGAAGTTGGTGGTCGTGTTCCACGACCAGTCCTGCCAGCCGGCGGGGAGGCTTTCGCTGTAGATGGTGTCGTCGGCGGCCGAGGCGGACGTGCCCGCAAGCAGCATGAAAATGGCGGCAGCCGCCAAGAGCGATGACAGGGATTGTTTGGCGAGCATAAGGCGCTTTCTGATTTCGGATCGATGAGAAGGACTCTATATAACATTTTGTTGCCGCGAAGTCAGCTTGTTGCCGGCCGACGCAAGACTGCCATTGGAGAGCCGTATCACCACGACTGACTTTCGTGGTGGCACGCGGGATGTCACATACCGAGGAAGGCCCTTGCCAAGAATGCCGCCATCTGATCGCGGGTGACAGTCTGGCCGGGGCAGTAGTTGTCATTGCCGCAACCGGTGGTGACACCCAGTTCAGAAAGGCGCTTGATGTAGCGGCAGAAGCCGCTGGTAGCCGTTACATCGTTGAAGGGGGCCGTCGAACCGCAATAATTGATCAACGGTTCGCCCTCCACCGCGCGGATGATGAAAGCGGCCATCTGATCCCGCGAAACGTTCTGGCTCGGGCAGTAATTGCCACCGCCGCAACCGGTGGTGATGTTCAGATCCAGCATGCGCTTGATGTACTTGCAGAAGCCGTTCGAGATCGGTACATCCGAGAACGGCACCGATGCACAGGAGGAGGCGGGTTCCCCCTCCTTGGCCCGGATAGTGAAAGCCGCCATCTGATCGCGGGTGACGTTCTGGCTCGGGCAGTAGTTGCCGCCGCCGCAACCGGTGGTGATACCGGCCGTGTAAATGGCGCCGATATAGGCTTCGGCCCAGTTGCCATCGATATCCAGAAACACATCGGTCGTAAAGATCTGGTCAACCGAGATCGTCTCCTTGCCACTCTCATCCCAGGCATGGACGCGGTAATGGTAAGTCGTACCCCGGCTCAACTCGGAGATCGGCTGACGCTGATCGGCGTACTTGAAGCTTGATTCCTTGGTCGTCCACGAACCATACGAGGTCGTCGGTCCATATTCGACCCTGGCCTGTGCCTTGCGGTTGAGCACGAAATGGATGCTCGCGCTGGAGGCGGTCACCGATTCGGCCTGAGCGGATTGGATGCCGACCGGGGTAATGAGATGGATGACCCGGTACCCATTGTTGTAATGGCCCAGCGTGAACTGGAAAGTGCCGCCCGTTACATCGGCGACATGGGCGCCGGTGAACATATCTACGGCCGATGAGGCATCGAGACCTTGGAGATTGACCGTGACCGGCAGATCGGTGGCGGCAAAGTTAGCCAGGATCAGATAGCCCGCCCCATCGAGTTCGCGGGTGCCGATGCGGACATCGGGGTACTGATTGGTCAGTGCCGTCCAGGTGGTGAAATGCGGCTGCTCGATGAGCGGCAGCATCTGGTCAATCTTGGGCGAAACGTCGTCGCGAAAAGCGGTGGCCCAGGGAGTGCTTTCCAGAACCGGCTGCGAACCACCATCCCGCCAGACGCTCATCGCCCGGCCACCCTGGATGATGCCGTAGAACAACGAGGGAATGAAGGTATTGCCAATGCCGATCTGGAGTTGAATGACCGGCGCCGGCGCCCGTTGATTCTGGCCCATGAACTCGGTGCTCATCGTGGGCCCGGGATTGAGGTCGGGGCCCACCGAGCTGGAATCGGACCCGACGTAGGAGCCGGTGATGTCCATCACCGTGCGGCTGGCATTGTGATAGGCGCGCGGAATACCGACATTGCCATTCAGGAAATAGACCGGATGACGCCGCTTGCCGGTTTGCGCGTCGACGTGATTGGTATCGACGCTTTGCCGCAGGGATTCCTGATAGGCGTAATCGCCCACCATGCCATTCTCGTTATCGATGTTGTACCAGAGCACATTGCCTTGATGACCGGTTCGCTCCGCCCATTGATAGATGTCGTCCATGTGGGCCCACATGCTCGCGAAGCTGTTGGCATCCGAGTTGGCTATCATCGACAGGTGCTCGAGCCCCGCATCGATGGCGGCCTGTGCATTGACCGAGTTCCAGAGATCCATGATGCCGGTGAAGCCATAGCTCTTGTAGCGCTGGCACTCCGCCGCATAGTCGGCCGTGCCCTGCCGATAGATCATCCGGGGAAAGACATGCTTCCAGTTGCCGTTCAG
Organism: Rhodocyclaceae bacterium; assembly: GCA_003158255.1. GTDB lineage: Bacteria > Pseudomonadota > Gammaproteobacteria > Burkholderiales > Rhodocyclaceae > Fen-999. The sequence continues at coordinate 35,476 of PMIH01000243.1, read as the reverse complement.
GTTGATATAGACGTTCCCCAGGCCGTCCACGCGCTGGGTGCTGCTGGAGAAGGCGTCCTTGTCGGTCGCCACATTGACGCCATGCAGGGGCACCACCTCTTCTCCGTCGGGTAGCTCATAAACATCGAGGTCAGGGGCGACGTAGATCGTCGATGGCGTACTGGCGAAGACGGTGGTCAGGTTCACCCACACTTGGACGTACCATTTCCTGCTGTATTGCGGGCGGGCCGTCAAATAGACTTCTTCCCAGGCGCCGGCGCGGGAAACGTTCCATGTCGAGGTTCCGCTCGACTCATAAGCCACACCGGCCGCGCCGACCGCTTCCGGTTTGAAGTTGATCGTCTGCCCTTGCGGGAACACATCGGCCTTCATGCGCAACACGAACTGATACAACTTGCCTGCCGTGAGATTGACGGCCGGCGTTTGAACCAGCATCGTCATCGAGTCATGGTTGGTATTGCCGCTGGCATCCGTCGTAAAGGGAAGTCCCTGCTGGACGGTATCGTAGGCCAGCGTGCTGCCGCCCTTGGCGCTCCATTGGGTGCTGGTCACCACACCCATAAGATCGGTGCCGAGTGTGGCTGCGGGAAGAACCGGGCCGGTATCGGCCTGCGAACTCATCGAGGGTGCGACCAGTAGCACCAAGAGTGCCCAATGGACTGCCGGGCGCTTCACTATCGTCTCCGTCAAGAAGTCATATGCCGAAATGGCTACGGCATTCTATGCGAGCAGCGATGAGGATGGCATCACGGACGCGATGTCCGATGAGGAGCCGTGCCGCCACGGCTGACATTGAGTTGGCTGTGGCGGCGAGGGAATTACATCCCCAAGAAAGCGCGAGCAAGGAAGGCCGCCATCTGGTCGCGCGTCACCGATTGCGTCGGGCAGTAGTTGCCGTTACCGCAACCCGTCGTGATGTTCAGTTCCAGCAAGCGCTTGATAGGACCACAGAAGCTACTGCTCGGCAGCACATCGCCAAAGGGTGATGTGCTGCCGCAGTAACCCGGCACCGGATTGCCTTCCACGGCCCGGACAATGAAGGCGGCCATCTGTTGCCTATCGACATTCTGGCTCGGACAGTAATTGCTATTGCCGCAACCGGTGGTGATGTTCAGTTCCAGCATGCGCTTGATGTACTTGCAGAAGGCACTGCCAGTCGCCACATCCGTAAAGGGCGCCGACGCACAGGCCGCCGGTTCGCCTTCCACTGCCCGGATGATGAAGGCCGCCATCTGCTCCCGTGTCACGTTCTGGCTCGGGCAGTAGTTGCCGCTGCCGCAACCGGTGGTGATGCCCGCTCCCGCAATTGCGTTGATATAAGCCAGGAAAGCGGAGCCAGCGGTGTCGGCAAACGGGGTCGATGGGTCGTCGTCCGTAATCGTCACCGTCGATATGGCGTTGCCCAGGCTCGCCGATCCAGTCGCGTTGGATAGCGTGACAGTGAAAGTCTTGGTCGGTTCCGTGGTGGTGTCGTGAAGGATCGGGACGTTGATGAACTTCGGGTTGCCGTCACCATCTGCCCAGGCAAGGGTACCGCCAATCGTCGTGTAGTCAGTCCCCGCCAAGGCAGCGCCGTTACTGGTCGCGTAATCAACACCGATCGCACCAATCGATCCGCTCGTTCGATCCACCCGCAGCTTGGCATAGGCGGCTCCTTCACTCACTTTGCGAGTAGCCTGAATGCTCAGCCGGCCGGGACCCTGCAACTCGAAGGCGCCGAGATCGGAGCCAACGCCAAACTGCGGGCGCGTTTCAAGGGACGGAAGCGTGGCGGAAGCTGTCGGGTAGACGTACTGATAGGTTGGTGTGAGATCGAGCCCCAGATAGTTCGTGGTCAACGCAGCCGGCAACGCCGAGCCTTTGCCGATTGCGCTCGATGTGGCCGCCAGGTGGTAGTCGTTGGTCGAGAGGTTGATGAAGCCGGGAATGTTGTTCGCCGGCGAGAACAGGTTGCTGCTTCCGGTCGAACCCGCAGCCACCTGCAACGCATATCCAGGAGAAACCCAGTTGGCACCAAAGTCGATATAGCCGATACCGGAATTGCTGTGGTTGCAATACTCACCCAGCTTGAACGACGTCGCGGTGGAGTACAGGATGTTGTTCGTCATCACGATCCGGCCGGATAGCGCGGTGGTTGGGCAATCAAAGCCGCCGTACGTTTCATTGAAGAGACTTGAGAGATCGGCGTCCGTCGTGCTGATGATGGTGTTGTTATAGAAGTAGAGCCTGCCGTTCGGCTCGGTTGCCCGTCCCTGTCCCATATAATGATCTTCGTTCCAGTGCACGAAGTCCGGTTCGCTGTTCGTGCGATTGACGATCACGTTGCCATGGACGAAGGTTTGCAGATACTTCGGATTCGGGGCGACCGTGGCACCGCTCGAATAGCAAAGCGAAGGGCAACCTTCCTGTGGCTCCACCAGATCGACATCCCAACCCGCGAGGGACTGTTCGATGTAGTTGTAGCGCACGACCGTGCCGGCGGAGCGATCCTTGAGCTGGCTGCCCAGAGCACCCGTGCGTTGCGGGCCGTACCGGTTGTACTCGATGATGACGCCATCCGATTCCGTGTACGTCTGGTGTTCGGTGTAGCTATCGGGATTGCCGTTGTTGTAGAAATAGTTTCCCCGCAGGACGGTGTCCCTCTCCAGTCCACTCCACCAGACCTCCGCCGAACCATCTCCGGTCCAGTTGTAGAAGCCCTGGCCGCAGTTCGTGAGGATGTTGTTGCGAATGAGGATGTGCTGCGCGCTGCGCGCATAGATGCAGGCGGCGAATCCATCGTATTGCGCTGTTTGTCCGTTTTCGGCGGTGAACGAGTAGGTGCTGAAACCGTCCTGGACTTGCAGGTTGGCAATCTCGATGTACCCCGGCAGCGGCGCGCTACCCGAAGAATCGTCAGCATGCACCGCGATCTGGATGACGCCATCCCATTGGATCGCGCTGTCTCCCGTCGCATCCTGCCAGTGGTAATGCATGTTGGAACTCGTGGTCGCGCCATTGCCCGAGATGATGGGCAACTCGCCGTTGGGACCCGGGACACCCAGCACCCGGATCCATTGACTTGACGTGCCTCGGCCGGAGATCAGAAACTTTTCGTGATAGGGCGAGGCCTGATAGTGAATGAATACGGTATCGCCCGCCTGTAGCGCGTACCAGGGAACATCGCCGATCCTGGCGAGTGCTTGTCCGGGGCCCACGTGGTAATCGGCGGCCGTCGCCTTCAGGCTGGTCGCAAGCGCTACAAGCGCGAACACAGCGCATGGCAGAAATTTAGCGTTCCACCCCATCACGATTCGCTCCCGCAAGACACCGAGTGTACGACATGAACCCTCAGCATAGTCCCGTACCGCGACGACTGATTTTAACGCTGGCCGTCGCGGCGGCTCGGGTGAATTTACATTCCGAGGAAGGCTCTGGCGAGGAACGCCGCCATCTGATCGCGCGTGACGGACTGGCTCGGGCAGTAATTGCCGTTGCCGCAGCCGGTAGTGATGTTGAGTTCCTTCATGCGCCTGATGTGCCCGCAGAATGTGTTCGAGACCGGTACGTCATTGAACGGCGCTGTCGTCCCGCAGTAGCCAGCCGGCGGGTTCCCTTCCACTGCCCGGACGATGAATGCCGCCATTTGCTGTCGATCCACGTTCTGGCTCGGGCAGTAGTTNNATCTGTTCGCGGGTGACGGTCTGGCTCGGGCAGTAGTTGCCGCTGCCGCAACCGGTGGTGATACCCAAGGCCGACATGCGAGTGATGTACTTGCAGAAACTGTTGCTGATTGGCACATCGCTGAACGGGGCCGTGCTGCACGCCGATGTCGGTTCGCCTTCCTTCGCCCGCACGATGAAGGCCGCCATCTGGTCGCGGGTCACGTTCTGGTTCGGGCAGTAGTTGTTGCCGCCGCAACCCGTGGTGATGCCGGCATCCTTCAGGGCGTTGATGTAGTCGAAGAAGGCGCTACTGCTCGAAACGTCGGCAAACGTCGTCGGCAATTCAACCGAGTCGATCCAGGCCGCATCGCTGCCCGCGCTGCCCGATGCGTTTTTCTCATACTTCCAGGCAACGGTGTGATTACCAGCGTTGATGAAGGTGCCTGCCCGGGCCCAGTCCTGTTCGCCGCTCCATTCGCCTTTGACGACGTCATCGACGTAGAGGCGCAGCCAGTCGCCGCCCGCCTGGCTCGACACCTTGCGCCCAAAGCTCATGTAGCCGTCGCGGAAGTTCGCGCTCGTCTGCACGCCCGACTGCGCGGCGTTGGCGACCGTTCCCGACTTCAAGGTCTGCACGCCGGCATAGGGCGCGTCGGCGGCAACCGTCCACGGCGCATAACTGCCTGCAGTGGCGACCCAGCCGGATGGCAGCGTTCCGTTTGTGGGGAAGAAGTCCTCGATCAGCGCCGGCACCAGGCTTTGCGCCGTACCGCCGTTACCCAACTGGCCGAGCGTGCTGTCGCCCCACGACCACACGCCGTCGGCGGAGATACCGACGCCATGGTTGAGCCCGCCGGCGATGGCAACGAACGGCTTTGGCCCACCGGGCAGGGGGGGTATCCGCGCAAAGTTGCATGACGTGGTCGTGCCATCACCGAGCTGCCCCAGGGCGTTTTGCCCCCAAACGAGCGGGGTACCGTCCGCCATGATGGCGAAGCTTTGGTAGGCGCCGGCCGCAATGGCAGCCACGAAGCCGCTTCCAACAGGCCAAACGACGACCGGCTGCAAGCGATTCGTTGTGCTATTGTCGCCCAGCTGGCCGTAGGCGTTGTAGCCCCAGGCGAAGACTTGGCCACTGTTATCCATGGCGAGCGCGTGCGAAGACCCTGCCGCAATGGCAAGCACGCCACTGCTCGTAACGGAAACTGGCGCGTGGCGATCGGCTGTGCTGCCGTCGCCCAGGCTGCCAAGGGCGTTGTTGCCCCAGGCGTGGATGTATCCAGTGGAGTCGAGCGCAAGGCTGAAGTAAGTGCCGGCTGCTACGCGGACGACGTTGGCCAACCCGCTGGCGGTGCTGACGGCGACCGGGGCCAGGCGATCGGTGGTCGTATTGTCGCCCAGTTGCCCATATTGGTTGTGGCCCCAGGCCCAGACGGAACCATCGCTCTTCACTGCCAAACTGTGGTCGAAACCCGCCGCGATGGCGACGACATCGGCGAGGCCCGTAACGGCGGCCGGCGACGCGTGCGACGCAGTTGTGCCGTCGCCCAGCTGACCGTTGGCATTGGAGCCCCAGGTCCAGACCGTACCGTCCGACTTCAGCGCCAGGGTGTGCCGGCCGCCGGCCGCCACCGCCGCCACCTGGGTCAAACCCGAAGCGGCGACGGGGCTCGACCGATTGGTGTGCGTGCCGTCGCCCAACTGCCCGTAGCTGTTCTGGCCCCAGGCGGAGACAGTGCCGTCCGAGCGGACCGCAATCGTGTGGTACTGCCCCGCGGAAACTGTGGTGATGCCCTTTAGTGCCAAAACGGCCGCAGGGCTGGTACGGCCGATGGAAGTCATTACGCCGAGTCCGAGCTGCCCATAATTGTTGCCACCCCACGCGAACACCGTTCCGTCGTTGCGCAGGGCAAGGCTAACGTCAGACCCGGCAGCCACTGCAACCGCCCCGGCAATAATGCCGGCGTGGCTGGGCGTATGTTGATCGACGTGCGAGCCGTTGCCCAGTTGGCCGAAAGGATTATTTCCGCAGGCCCAAACGCCGCCATCCTGCTTGACTGCCAGAAGATAACCGTCTCCGGCAGCCAATGCGCTAACGCCCGACAAGGTCGGTATCGTCGTCGGCACTAGCTTGCCTACCGTACCGCCATCGCACAACTGCCCGACACTGTTATCGCCCCAGACAACCACGCTGCCATCCGATTTCAGCGCGTAGCTATGCCCATTGCCCGCCGACACGGCCGCGACATTGCTCAACCCGGCCAGTTGCACCGGGCTCAGTCTATTGGCGGTGCTGCCATCGCCCACCTGACCGTTGACGTTATGGCCCCAGGCCCATACGGTGCCGTCGTTCTTGAGCGCCAGGCTGTGATCGTAACCCGCGGCAAGGGCCACCACGCCGGTGAGGCCAAGTACTTGCACCGGGCTGCTGTGATTGGTCGTGCTGCCATCGCCGAGTTCGCCATCGCCGTTGTAACCCCAGGCCCAAACCGTACCATCGCCCTTCAGGGCCAACGAGTGCCCGCTACCGGCGGCAACGGCCGTCACGCCCGTCAGTCCGGAAACGGCGATGGGTGACGAACTGTCGAGCGTCGTTCCGTTACCCAGCTCACCGCTGCCGTTGGAACCCCAGGCCCAGACTGTTCCGTTGGCCTTCACCGCCAGCGAGTAATAGCCCCCGGCGGCAACGTCCTTCACGCCGCCCAGGCCGGGCACACGACGTGGGATCCCTCGTGATTTCGTCGTGCCGTCCCCGAGGGAGCCATAGCTGTTGCTGCCCCAAGCCCAGACCGTGCCATCCGCCTTCAGGAACAGTGCGTGCTGGAACCCGGCGGCGATCTTGGGGACCGCGGCGTGCGTTGATGCAGCGACCAGGCCGAGAAAGCTCCAGGCCAGTGAACGGATTACCAACCGGTGGATCGATTTCATCGAAGACTCCTTCCGAAGATGTACGAAAGCCGGACGCAGTGAGGTGCCAGCGGCCAAGTTCCTAGTGTAGTGGGGTAGGCGGAATGCCGCGCGAAAAAGGATCACCAGGGATCGTGGCGTGAACAAAAAGATTCCGTTATGCAGCGAACCGCACCGCCACGACTGACTTTGGGTCGGTCGTGGCGGAGGTTGGTAGTCACATCCCCAGAAACGCTCTTCCGAGGAACGCCGCCATCTGATCGCGGGTGACGGATTGGGCGGGACAGTAATTGTTGCCGCCGCAACCTGTCGTAATGCCGAGTTCCTGCATCCGTTTGATGTGGCCGCAGAACGTGCTCGACACGGGAACATCGCTGAACGGAGACGTACCGCCACAGTAACCGGCGGCCGGGTTACCCTCCATCGCCCGGATGATGAACGCCGCCATCTGCTGGCGATCCACATTCTGGCTCGGGCAGTAATTGCCGCTGCCGCAACCGGTCGTGATGTTCAGATCCAACATGCGCTTGATGTACTTGCAGAAGCCGTTCGTGAGCGGCACATCGGTGAAGGGGGCGCTGGCACACGCCACCGGTTCTCCTTCCACCGCCCGGATGATGAAGGCGGCCATTTGCTCCCGCGTGACGTTCTGGCTTGGGCAGTAATTGCCCGCCGTGCCGCAACCAGTGGTGATGCCGGCATCCTTGATGGCATGGATGTAGTCGAACGCGAAGTTGGCGGCGGGTACATCGGCGAAGGCCGTCGGCAGCTCCACCGAATCGATCCAGGTGGCGTCGGTGCCAGCGCTGCCGGAGGCACTCTTCTCGTACTTCCAGGCAACGGTGTGGGTGCCGGTGGTGATGAAGGCACCGGCCCGCGCCCAGTCCTGCTCGCCGCTCCATTCGCCCTTGACGATTCCATCGACGTACAGGCGCAGGTAGTCGGCGGAGGCTTCGCTGGATACTTTGCGCTGAAAGGTGACGAAGCCGTCGCGGAAGGGGCCGGAGACTTGCACGCCGCTGTTGGCGCCGTTGCCGACGGTGCCGGACTTGAGCGCCTGCGGGCCGGCGAACGGTACGTCGGCGGACACCGTCCAGGCGGCGCTGCTGCCAGCGGTATCGAGCCAGCCGGACGGCAGGGTGCCGTTGCTCGGGAAAAGATCGTCGATAGGTGTGGGACTGCTCGCGAAACTCACCGCGCCAATGCCTAACTGACCGTATGGGTTGCTGGCCCAACCGACGAGGGTGCCGTCGCGTTTGAGAACCAGGCTATGAGTTTGTCCTGCGGCAACCAAGGCCGCGCCCGAAACGCCGGTGACCTGGATGGGCGTCGCGCTGTATGTACCAGGCGATCCGTTCAACTGCCCGTTCGCGTTCTGGCCCCACGCCCAGACGGTTCCATCGTCCTTCACCGCAAGGTTGTGCAGAGGCCCAGCCGCGATGGCGACGATTCCGGTGAGTCCGGAAACTGCAACCGGAATCGTTCGTTGCGTCGTCGTGCCATCACCGAGCTGACCGGACTCGTTGTTGCCCCAAGCCACAACCGTGCCGTCGTTCAGGAGCGCCAGGCTGGAGTTGATCCCAGCGGCCACGGCGACGGCGCCCGCGACACTGCTCACCTGCACCGGGCTGTACCGATCGGTCGTCGTCCCATCGCCGAGCTGCCCAGCGTTATTCCACCCCCAGGCCCACACCGTGCCGTCGACCTTGAGCGCCAGCGTGTGCATTCCGTCGAGCGCCGCTGCCACCGCCGTTACGTTGGTCAGGCCGCTGACGGCGACGGGCGATGGGTGGTTCGTCGTCGTGCCATCTCCCAGCTGATTATGGAAATTGCATCCCCACGCGCTGATGGTACCGTCGCCTTTGAGTGCGACGCTATGGCACCAGCCCGCGGCCACAGCCGTCACTCCGGTCAATGCTGGTACCGTCGCCGGTACGCTTCGATTGGTGGTCGTGCCGTCGCCCAATTGGCCATAGTTGTTACTGCCCCAGGACAGTACTGTTCCATTACGCTTGACGGCCAGGCTATACGATTCGCCGCCGGCAACCGACCTTACGCCGGCCAGGCTGGCGATCGGGGTCGGCCTGACACGATCCGTGGTGGTTCCATCTCCGAGCTGGCCTTGATCGTTGTGTCCCCACGTGAGGACGTTTCCATTTGCCGTGATGGCGAGCGAATGGGCAAAACCGGAAGCGACGACTGCGTTGCCGGTGATGCCAACCACGTTCACCGGTGCGGTGCGTGCCAGGACCGTCGTACCGTCACCCAATTGGCCCTGGATGCCGTTTCCCCAGGCAACCACACTGCCATCCTTCCGGTACGCGACACTGTAATCGAGTCCGGCAGCGATGGCGGTCACGTCAACGAGTCCGGACACCCGCACCGGTAACGTTCGATACGTCGTCGAACCGTCGCCAAGCTGGCCGTAGGCGTTGTTGCCCCACGCCCAAACCGTACCGTCGTTCTTGAGCGCCAGGCAGTGCTCTGCGGTTGAGGCAATGGCGACGATGTTGGTCAGGTTGGATACCAGTGCCGGTGCGATGTGGTTGGTATACGTGCCATCGCCGAGTTGACCACTGTTGTTGCGTCCCCATGCCCAGACGGTGCCGTCGTTCTTGAGGGCAAGGGCATGCCAGTCGCCCGCCGACACGGCGACGATTCCGGTGAGGCTTCCAACCGCAACGGGCGTTCGCCGATCGGTCGTCGTGCTGTCCCCAAGTTGGCCGAAGTTGTTTTGGCCCCAGGCAACCACGGTAGCGTCACTCTTGATGGCTAGCGTGAATTGGCCAAGGCCACTTGGCGACAAGCTCACCGCATCGTTGAGCCCGGAAACCTGTACGGGGGTCAGCCGGGTGGTACTGGTTCCATCGCCGATCTGGCCCCAACTATTGTCACCCCAGGCCCAGACCGTGCCGTCGGCCTTCCGCGCGGCGCTGTAGTTGGCGCCGGCCACGACTTCCACGGCGCCGGTGATGGTCGAGACACGAACTGCCTTATGGCGATCGGTGACGGTGCCGTCGCCGAGGCGACCGCCATTGCGACCCCAGGCCACCACCGAGCCATCCTTCTTCACCGCCAGGCTGTGGTAGGTGCCTGCGCCAATCGCCTTGACACCCGCGACGCCAGGCACCGGTTGCGCCTTGTTTTTCCAGGCCGAACCGCCGTCACCCAGTTGCCCGTAGTAGCCGGCGCCCCATGCCATGACGGTACCATCCGCCCTGAGAAAGAGGCCGTGACTCGATCCCGCCACAAGGGCGGGCGTGGCGGCGGATGTCGACACCGCCGCAATCGACAACGACGCTGCGATCAGCAAGCGGACTACACGATTAGTGGTGAGGTTCATGGTCCATTCTCCTGGAGCCGGTTCTGATGAACCGCTCCGCCACGGCTGACTTTGGCGTCGGTCGTGGCGGAGGTTGGTGGTTACATGCCGAGGAACGCCCTTGCCAGGAACGCCGCCATCTGATCGCGGGTGACGGGTTGGGCGGGACAGTAATTGCCGTTACCGCAACCGGTGGTGATGCCCAGTTCCGACATCCGCTTGATGTGGCCGCAGAAGGTGTTGGAGACCGGCACATCCGAGAAGGGCGCGGTCGAACCGCAGTAGCCGGCGGCCGGGTTACCTTCCACTGCGCGGATGACGAAGGCGGCCATCTGCTGGCGATCCACGTTCTGGCTCGGGCAGTAGTTGCCGCCCGTACAGCCGGTAGTGATGTTCTTCTCCAGCATGCGCTTGATGTACTTGCAGAAGCTGCTGGAGAGGGGGACATCGAGGAATGGAGCAGTCGTGCAGGCCGCCGGTTCTCCTTCCACCGCCCTGATGATGAAGGCCGCCATCTGCTCGCGGGTCACGTTCTGGCTCGGGCAGTAGTTACTGCCGCCGCAACCGGTGGTGATGCCGGCATCCTTGATCGCGTTGATGTAGTCGAAGGCGAAGTTCGTGGTCGGCACATCGGCGAACGCCGTCGGCAGCTCCACCGAATCGATCCAGGCGGCGTCGGAACCCGAAGCGCCGGAACCGTTCTTTTCGTACTCCCAGGCGATCTCATGGGTGCCGGCGGTTACGAACGTCCCGACACGAGCCCAGTCCTGTTCCCAGCCCCATTCCCCCTGCAGTACGCCGTCGACGTAGAAGCGCAACCAGTCGCCGTTGAACTGACTCGACACCTTGCGCTGGAACGTGACGTAGCCGTCCCGGAAGCTGCCCGTGTAGCGAATGCCCGAGTGCGCGGAATTGCCCACGGTGCCCGACTTGAGCGACTGCGTGCCCGCATAGGGTTCGGCGACAACCGTCCAGTTGGCGCTGCTGCCGCTGGTGGCAACCCAGCCCGCGGGCATTACACCCCCGCTCGGGAAGACATCGTCGACGACGACCGGGCTGTGGCGATCCGTGGTGCTGCCGTCGCCCAGTTGGCCAACGCTGTTATAGCCCCAGGCCCATACCGTGCCGTCGCTTTTCACGGCCAGGCTATGGGCTGCGCCCGCCGCCACAGCCACCACGCCGTCAAGGTTGGGGATGTAAACCGCACTGTTGCGCGCCACCAGCGTGCCGTCGCCAAGCTGGCCGTTGCCGTTGCCGCCCCAAGCCAGCACCGCGCCTTCACCCTCCACGGCCAGACTATGGTATGCGCCCGCCGCTACGGCCAACATCAAGCTTCCGCCAGACACCATGACCGGGCTGTGGCGCGGGAGGGCGCTGCCGTCACCGAGCTGGCCAGTGTAGCCGTCACCCCAGCCCCATGCCGTGCCTGGAGGGTATCGCTTCAAGGCCAGGCTGTGGGCAACCCCCCCGCCACGGCCACCACGCCGTTCAGACCGGACACCGTCGCCGGGCTGTGGTGTGCCGTGACACTGCCGTCGCCCAGTTGGCCATTGTTGTTGGAGCCCCACGCCGATACCGTGCCGTCTGTCTTGACGGCCAGGCTGTGGGAGTCCCCCGCCGCCACGGCTGTCACGCCCACGAGATTGCTCACCGTGATCGCGCTGTTCCGGTTGACGGTGGTGCCGTCGCCGAGCTGGCCGGCGTTGTTGCGTCCCCAGGCCTGCACTGTGCCATCGGTTTTCAGGGCATAGCCCGCATAAGTGCCCGCCGCCACAGAACCAACGTTCGAGAGTCCATCCACCGTCGCCGGGCTCCCATGCTGCGTTGTGCTGCCGTCGCCCAGTTGGCCATAGCCATTTTCACCCCAGGCAAGCGCCGTTTGATTGCTCTTGCCGACGACCGAGAAGTTCCGTCCGGCCGCTACCCCGATGACGTTGGCCAACCCGGGGACGAGCGTGGGCACATTGTGTTGCGTGGTACCGCCGTCGCCCAACTGGCCGTAAGAGTTGTCACCCCAGGCATACACATTGTTTGAGGTGGTGATGGCAAGGCTATGGCCGCCACCGGCCGCGATCGCGGCGACCTGCGTCAGCCCCGATACCTGGACCGGTATCGTCCGGCTGAGGATGGTGTTGTCGCCCAGTTGGCCGGTGTTGTTGCGTCCCCATGCCCAGACCGTGCCATCGTCCTTAAGCGCCAAGTTGTGATTGTAGAAGGCGCTGATGGCGACGACATTGGTCAGACCCGAAACCTGGACCGGCGTATGCCGCTCGGTGGTCGTGTTGTCGCCCAATTGACCATAGGCATTGCTGCCCCAGGCCCAGACGGTGCCGTCGGTCTTGAGGGCGACGCTGTGGGAATAACCGGCCGCCACGGCTTTCACTCCCGAGATCCCGGTTACCGCCTGCGGCTGATAACGGGTGGCGGTCGAGCCGTTACCCAATTGGCCAACGTCGTTGCGGCCCCAGGTTACCACGGTGCCGTTGCCCTTCACGGCCAGGCTGTGCCCGTTGCCGACGGCGACATCGCGTGTGCCAGCCAGTTGGGGAACCTGCACCGCGCGCGTTTCCGAAATTCCCATGTAGTTGCCAATCTGGCCGTCGGTGCCGCTGCCCCAGGCCCAGACAGTACCGTCGGCCTTGAGCATCAGGGCGTGATCGCCGGCGCCGCCGACGACCTTGGGCGTGACGGCGTAGGCCGTTGCGGCGACCATCGAGAATAGCAACAGCGTCAGGAGACGCTGGAGACTGCGGGAGAGGAGGTTCATGGTCAAGTCCTTTACGGTTGTCCTGAAGGCAATGGAAAAGCAAAAAACTTCGTTCAGGTCCACAAACGGAATCGACGGGCGAAAAGAATCACCGCGGCCAGGCCGTAGGTCTATATAAAGAAAGAAGCCCGCCAGAGGCGGGCCGAAATGATGCAGAAGGAAGTGCTTGGAGCCGTACCGCCATGGCTGACTTTGGTCAGCCATGGACTATTTGAGAAGGGAGGCAGCGGTTGTGATGGTGCCGCCAACATCGAACCCATTGGAACTCAGATGATTGTTGCCGGCCGAAATGAACGTGTTGCCGGCATTGTTCAGGAAGCCGTAGCTGTTGTTGGTAACCGTGCTGTCGCTGATGGTGATCGTATGCGAGTGGTCGGGTGTCGGCGGTACATTACCGATCCCGACGTAGCAGTTGCTGACTGTGACGCGAGTGAGGTGCATCCTGCCGTAGTTCACCGTGGCGGCGCTCGACAGTCTGTTGGAAAAGCCCCAGGCGGAAGTCTTGTTCTGGCAGTCGATATGCGTGTCGGTCGCGGTGACCGTTGCCTGGCCTGTACTGTTGCCACCATATGTCTCGATTCCCTTGCCGGCGATCTGGGTCATCGCAGTATTCGCAATGGAAACTGTGGCTCCGTTGCCGACTATGATTCCCTCCTGCGAATTGGCGATCTTGCTTTCGATGACCGACAGATGTCCATCGCTCATCATCGATATTGCCCTTGTGATGCCGTCGAAGAAGCAATTGGTCACGGTTACGCTCTTGCCGCCGTGATAGTTCGATAGCAGGAGCCCGATCGACAGTTGACCGCCCTTGAACGTAAGCCCTTTGAGCGTCACCGCAATGGGGAGGCCTATCGTGATACCGGCACCATATTGCTGGCCGGCCGAGATCGCTGCGTAACTGCCAGGGGCCGTACCAATCGTGACATCCCGGTCGATCGAGAAGTTGGCGTATTCGCCCGAGCCGGTCGCGACAATTTCGCCGCCCGCATCGGTTACGGAAAGAGCAGCGGTGACTTGGCGGCAGGGCGCGTTGGCCGGACAGCCGACGGCGACATTGACGTCTTCGCCGCTGGGCGAAACGAAAGTGCGCTGGGCCGCCTGGGCGGGAAGTGCAGTGCCGAAAGCGATGGCAAGGCCAGCGAGCAGGATACGGGAAGTCACGGGTGTCTCCTTTCAGGTCAATCCAACATTTGCAGAGAGTCGGGCGAGAAGCGGTGGCGCGCTCGGTATCACATGCTCAAAAACGCCCTCGCCAGGAAAGCCGCCATTTGATCGCGGGTGACGGATTCAGTCGGACAATAGTTGCCGTTGCCGCAACCGGTGGTGATATTCAGTTCGGACATGCGCTTGATGTGGCCGCAGAAAGAGTTGGAGACCGGCACGTCACTGAATGGCGGGGTCGAGCAGTAGCCAGCAACGGGATTGCCTTCCAGCGCGCGGATGATGAATGCGGCCATCTGCTGCCGATCCACGTTCTGGCTCGGACAATAATTGCCGCTGCCGCAACCGGTCGTGATGTTGAGGTCCAGCATGCGCTTGATGTACTTGCAGAAGCCGTTGGCCAGCGGCACATCCGGGAAAGGCGCCGAAACACAGGCCGCCGGTTCGCCCTCCACCGCGCGGATGATGAAGGCGGCCATTTGTTCGCGGGTTACGTTCTGGCTCGGGCAGTAGTTGCTGCCGCCGCAGCCGGTGGTGATGCCAGCGTCCTTGATGGCGTGGATGTAGTCGAAAGCGAAGTCGGTCGAAGGCACATCGTCGAAGGCGGTGGGCAGTTCGACGGAATCGATCCAGGCAGCGTTCGATCCCGAGCTTCCCGTGGCGTTGCGCTCGAACTTCCAGGCAATGGTGTGGTTGCCGGCTGTGATGAACGACCCAGCCCGCGCCCAGTCCTGCTCGCCGCTCCATTCGCCCTTGACGATGCCATCGACGTACAGGCGCAGGTAGTCGGACGAGGCTTCGCTCGACACTTTCCGCTCGAAACTCAAGTAACCGTCACGGAAGTTGCCGCTGACCTGGACGCCGCTGTTGGCAGCGTTGCCGACGGCACCCGACTGCAAGCCGAAAAGGCCAGCGTACGAGTTCATCACCGCGGCCCAATTGGCGCTGCTGCCGCTGGTGGCTGCCCAGCCGGCAGGCATCGCACCGCCGGACGGGAAGAGGTCGTCGACGGGCTGTGGAACGTAGTGGTCGATTTGGCTGCCACTCCCCAGTGCCCCTTGGACGTTGTAACCCCACGCGCGGAGGCTGCCGTCGTTGCCGATACTCATGCCGCCGCCCCACATGCCGATGATTGCGGCCGAATCCGCCAGATTCGCAACCACCATCGGTGTATGGCTGCCGGTCGTCGTTCCGTCGCCGAACTGGCCATACCCGTTGTCACCCCACGCATAGACGGTGCCGTCGCCCTTGATTGCGTAGCTGTGGAAGGCGCCGGCGCCGATGGACACAATCCCCGTCAGCCCGGAAATCGCGATGGCGGCGGTACGATTGGTCGTTGTGCCATCGCCCAATTGCCCGAAGTCGTTCGCCCCCCAGGCCCAGACCGTGCCATCGCTCTTCAAGGCCAGGTTATGGCCTCCACCTGCGACGATGGTGGTGATGTTGGTCAGGTTGTAGACCTGTACGGGCGCGCCACGCTGCGTCGTCGTCGCGTCGCCCAGTTGCCCCTTGTCGTTGGCGCCCCAGGCCCAGACGGTGCCGTCGCTCTGCAATGCCAGACTATGATTGGCTCCCGCGGCGATGGCCGTAACGTTGCTGACTATGCCAACCGTGCCCCAGGTGGTGCTGGCCGAGCTGCCGGTACCGAGTTGCCCGTAGGCACCCTGGCCGACGGTATTGACGTCGATGGTAAAAAGTCCCCCGAGCATCATGCTGTGACCGTTGCCGGCCGCTACGGCGACTGCGGCGTTCGAAAAAATCTTCTTCGGCACCGAAACACTGGTGAACGTGCCGTCGCCCAATTGCCCGTCTTGGTTGCTACCCCAAGCCCAGAGGTCGCCCAATTCGTTCAACGCCATGCTGTGGGCGCCCCCTGCGGCAACGGACACGACCTTGTAGCCCATCGGCGTCGAGATTCCGGAAACCCGTACCGGGCTCGTACGACCCTGGGTTGTGCCGTCGCCCAATTGGCCGTTCCCGTTGTTGCCCCAGCTCCAAACACTGCCGTCGCGTTTCACTGCGAGCGCGTGCGCGATCGTGGACGACGCCGTAATGAACCCGTTCAGGTTGGACACCACGACCGGGAGGTCGCGATCCACATCCGAGCCGATGCCCAACTGGTAGGAGTTGTTGCGTCCCCAGGCCATGACGGTACCGTCGCTCTTGAGGGCCAGACTGAAGTAGAGGCCCGCGCCGACGGATTCGACGTCGACCAGACTGGACAACTTCGAGGGCACCAGACGCTGTGTCGTGGTGCCGTCGCCCAACTGCCCGTAGGTGTTCTGCCCCCATGCCCAGATCGTGCCGTCGCTCTTGCGCGCAATGCTGTGATACGAGCCCGCGGCCACGTCCGTGATCCCGGACAGCGCCGATATCAGGACGGGGCTGTTGCGTGTGGTGGTCGTGTTGTCGCCCAACTGACCGTTGCTGTTGTAACCCCAGGCGTAGACAGCGCCGGATTGCGTCACGGCCAGACTGTGAGCGCTGCCGGTGGCTACGGCCTTTACCTGGGTCAGCATGCCGACCCGCACCGGGCTCGACCGGTCGGTCGTGGAGCCATCACCCAACTGGCCAGTCGAGTTGTGCCCCCAGGCCCAGAGCGTGCCGTCGCTCTTGATCGCCAGGTTCTGATGGTAATAGGCGGTAATGGCGATCACACCGGTCAGATTGGCCACCTGCACGGGCGTGGAATGATCCGTGGTGGAGCTGTTACCCAATTGACCATAGGTGTTGTTGCCCCAGGTCCACACCGTGCCATCGCTCTTGAGCGCCACGCTGTGCGAGTAGCCGGCTGCAACGGCGGTTATGCCGGTGAGGTTGGAAACGGCTATCGGACCTATGCGGTTGGTCGTGGTGCCGTTACCCAACTGGCCGAAGTTGTTGTAACCCCAGGCCCATACCGTGCCGTTGCTCTTGACTGCGACGCAATGGCCGTTGCCTGCCGCCACGTCCTTCACGCCAGCGATGTGATAGACCGTGACCGGCCGGCGCCCATCGACCGTATCGCCATGGCCAAGCTGGCCGTAGCTGTTGATGCCCCACGCCATGAGTTTGCCGTCCGGCTTCAGCATCAAGGCGTGCCCACCACCGCCCACGACCTTGGGTGTGGTCGCGAGGGCCGAGGCGGCAATGAACGACAACAGGAGTAACGCCCAGAAGTGAGCCAGATGGCGTGCAAGGCGATGCATGATCAGAATTCCTTTCAAGTGGTCGAGGAGTCAACGCTGGGAGCCGCAATTCCCCTTCAGCGACCACAAACGGAAATCGCGCGCAAAAAGAATCAAATGAGATCAAAATGCTTGCGGGACCGTCGGCCGGGTTCGGGACCGCCGGATTAAGCACCGCCCGGGCTACGACACGCGTTGTCGCACCTTTTCGAGCGGATAGAGGAATTGTCGAGCCAGCGGCAGGTTCCGGTCGAACGCCGCTTGCGCTTGGTCGAGCAGGTCCAGCGCCGACCGCAAGTCGCCCGTCAGGATGAGCACGTCGGCCAGGGCGATATGGGCTTCGGCCAGCCAGGGGTTGTCGGCCGGGCCGAGTTGACCGCGAAGCGATACCGCGCGCTCCAACGCGGCGCGTGCGCGCGGCTGGTCGTTTTCGAGAAAGCAGGCGCGGCCGAGTCCCAACAATGCGCGCGCCAGCAACGAGTCGTGCCAGTCCTTTTCCGGATCGTCGTCGATTCGATCCACCACAGCCTGAAAACTTTGTGCCGCGGCGCTGGTCATGCCTCGACGCAGCATCAGGTCGGCAGACAACAGATCGCGTTCGATGCCTAGGAGGGGGAATCGGGCGCCCGCCGCTTCGGGTACGCGTTCAACGGGCTGGAATTCGTCTCGCGCTTCGCCGATACGCCCGGCCCGAGCCAGCACATCCGCTACTACCAAGCGGGCGAGGGCGGTCGCGGGTAATTCGGCGCCAAGCGCTTCCGTATAAGTTGCCAGCGCCTCTCGCGCTGCCAACAGCGCGTCGGCACTTTCTCCACGTGCAGCGAGCACCTGTGCTTGCTGCAACTGGGCTTCCGCCAGGAGGAGCCGCAGGTCGGGCTTGCCCCGAAGGGAGGCCACGACGTCGCGAAGCTCCTCGGCGCTCGCGCGAAATTGTCCTTCCTCGTGCCACGCGCGAGCCAGTTCGATGCGCATCTTCGTTTCCTCGATGGCGTTGCGACCGACGGCGTGCCTGGACAGCTGAATGGCGTCGACAAGCAGAGCCATGCCTTCCTGGCGGTGCGCGCCGGCATGCAGGAGCGCGCCCAACCGAGACTGTATGGCAAGGGCTTCCGGATGAGACTGTCCCAGTGTCCGTCGAGTTTGGGCGAGCGCGGCACGCAGGTCCTGTTCGGCTTTCGTCGCAAGGCCTGCCTGGCGCTCCAAGTCCCCCACTAGCGCCGTCTTCACTGCTTTGAGGTAGTGATTGCTGGGCGAAAGACGTGCGACCTCCGCACGGGCGGCGTGTGCGGCGGCCAAGGCCAGATCGTAGCGCCCGAGTCGCGCCTGGGCGATGGCGACGACTTCCAGAGCATTCGCACGATGGTTGTTGCCGACAATGATGTGGTCTTCCGCCGCCAAGTTAGACGCCGCCCGGCTCGCGAGGACCAGCGCTTCGCGCGGACGGGCGTAGATCTCGATGCGGGCGCGGCGAAGGAGATCAATCGCGTCCTGAAGCAGCGCCCCTTGACCCGCGAGCGGCGCCGCCAAGGCAATCGCTTCGCGCTGGCCCTCGGTATCGCCGGCCGACCACGAGAGAGAGCTCAGGTTGTGGATGCTGTCCAGCTTCTGCTCGATCTGGCGGCTCCCTTCGATCTTGTCGAGAAGCGCGATGCGTTCCTGCGTCAGTTGTTTTGCTTTTCCCTGATCGCCAAGACGATAGAAGAGTTCGCCGACGATATCGAGCAGTTCCGCCCGAATTTCCGGGCGATCGGCGAACTTGACGCCGATTCGCCGGGTTCCCGTTTCCAGCACCTCGCGTGCCGTCAACTGCTGCGCCTTTTCGATGTCGCCGGAGGTCGGCAGATTGGAGCGGAAAATATCGACGAGAAAGTCTTTCACGGCTTTCGCTTTTGCAGCCTCGGCCTTGGCGAACTGCGATTGTTGACGCGCGATCATTTCCTGATCGCGGGCTTTGGCGGCCTCGCGCTGGGCGCCAGCCTGATAGCGTTCCGCCTGGGATCGCTGGGCCTCGGCATTGGCACTTTCCTCTTCCGCGCGGCGCGCTTCGTCGGTGGCACGCTGGCGTTCGGCCTCGGCCAGCGCGGCTTGTTCGTGGGCAATCGTGGCCTGCCGTTCGGCGTTGGCGCGCTCCGCAATGGCCGCTTGCGCCTGCCAAAGGGCGGTTGCGACAGCGCTGATCAGCAGCAACGCCGCGATCGACACCGCGGCGACGGTGGCGCGATTG
Source organism: Rhodocyclaceae bacterium (assembly GCA_003158255.1). Classification (GTDB taxonomy): domain Bacteria; phylum Pseudomonadota; class Gammaproteobacteria; order Burkholderiales; family Rhodocyclaceae; genus Fen-999. Next base: position 16,281 of record PMIH01000243.1, on the reverse strand, counting down.
CGGTGAATGAACTTGCGCCAGCGGTAGCCGAAGGTATCCGAGCGTGCCATGACCGGGCGGTCAGCCAGATAGGCGTGGAGGTCGGCTTGAAGAGCGGCGACGGATCCGTAACGCTCGGTGGGCAGCTTGCGCAGCGCCTTGGCAAGAATATTGTCGAGGTCGCCACACAGTTGGCGGCGAAGCCGCTCCGGCGTGCTGCCGAAGTTTTCCGCAACGCCCGGCGAATCTTGCACGGCTCGAACGGTGAAATTGGCAGATGCGGGCGTGGGGGCGGTTTCGACGACGTCGCGGGCCAACCGGGCGGGCGACGAATATCCCGTTCCATAGGGGCGGTGGCCGCTGAGCAGGCCGTAAAGCACCATCCCGAGCGCGTAAACGTCGGTGCCGGTGGTGATGACGCCGCCTTCTATCTGCTCGGGCGCCGCGTATTCTGGTGTCATTCCGGCGCCATCGACGCGGGTCAGGGGCGAGTCTTCGGCCGCGCTTGCATCGCCATGCAACAGCTTGGCGACACCAAAATCGAGCAGCTTGACCGTGCCGTTGTCCTCGACAAGGATGTTGGCGGGTTTGAGATCACGGTGGACGACGAGGTTGGCGTGCGCATAGGCAATGGCGCTGCAGACTTGATCGAACAAACGGACGCGGGCATTGATGTCGAGGCGACGGGAATTGCAATAGCGATCGATGCGTTCCCCGCGGACGTACTCGAGCACCAGATAGCATCGACCATCCGGCAGGATGCCGACATCCAGCAGGCGCGCAATGTTGGGGTGGGTGAGGCGCGACAGGATCTGACCTTCACGCCGGAAGCGTTCCAGCGCCAGTTCGTCGGTCGCGGTGTCATGGAGCATCTTGATCGCGACTTGGCCTTCGAAGAGACCGTCATTACGCGCCGCGAGCCACACCCGACCCATGCCGCCGGTACCGAGGCTGCCGAGTACCGTCCAGGGTCCGACCGTACGGGGACCATCATCGCCACCGTTTGCCGATGCCTCCGAGGTGAACGTACGCAGGGCCGAGTCTATCGCGGAGCCATCAAGAAAGCCTCCGCCCTGCGCTTCGGCGTCGGCGCGGATCAGTTCCTGCAAGCGTTTCCAGGTCGCGGGTTCTCGACTGCGAAGATATTCGAGTTGCGCTGCCTGCTCGGATTCCGGCAGGTCGAGCCAGCGATCGAACAGCGCCAGCGCGTGCTCCGCCTGCTCCGTGGACGGCGAATCCGGGTCCGATGTCACTACGAGGCGTTCCGCAAGAAGTCGAGCAGAAACGCCTTGGCTTTGCGCCAGTCGCGCTTCACGGTCGGTAGCGATACTTCCAGTACGTCTGCCACTTCTTCTTCGGTGAGCCCACCGAAGTACCGCATTTCGACCACGCGGTGGCAGCGCTGGTCAACCCGGGCAAGCGTGGACAAGGCCTCATTGATGTCCAGAATGTCCTCGTCGATCAACGCCTGGCCGGCGACACGCGTACGGAGCGTCACATGCACGTCGCTGCCGCCCCTGCGTTGTGCCTGTCGCTCGCGCACGTAGTCCACGATTACGCTACGCATGACGGTCGAGGCGTAACCGAGGAAGTACTTCCGGTTCGGGAATTCGCCACTGCCCAGGGATCGTTCCATGCGCACGAACGAATCGTGAATGACAGCGGTCGGATCGAGCGTGCTGCCCGAGTGGGCCAGGTGCCCCCGCGCAATGCGGGAAAGATCCCGGTACAGGATTTCGTACAGCTTGTTGCGGGCATCGCTATCGCCGTCACAGGCGGCGGCGATGAGTCGCGTTACGGTTTGCGAAAGCATCGAGTCGGGTCCGGCAGACGGTCTGCCGAAAACGCTATGGTGGGATGGCGCGACTTTACCGCAGCAGAACACCGAATACCAACACGACCAAGGCGGGCAAGTCGCGACTCCGGGAATGCACCTCCAGCCGACGAGCGAAAGGGCGCGGCTTCAAGACCGCGCGAAAATGGAGCCGTCCCGCGACGACTGACTATTGTCGTCGCGGCAGCCAGGAGTGGTGGGCTTACATCCCGAGGAACGCTCTCGCGAGGAACGCCGCCATCTGGTCCCGGGTAACGGTTTGCGCGGGACAATAGTTGCCGTTGCCGCAACCGGTGGTGATGTTCAGTTCCAGCATGCGCTTGATGTGGCCGCAGAAGGCGCTGGTTGTCGGCACGTCGGTAAAGGGTGGCGTACTGCCGCAGTAGCCGGCGACCGGATTGCCTTCCAGGGCCCGGATGATGAAGGCCGCCATNNCCGGATGATGAAGGCCGCCATCTGCTCGCGGGTCACGTTCTGGCTTGGACAGTAGTTACCGCCGCCGCAGCCGGTGGTGATGTTGAGGTCCAGCATGCGTTTGATGTACTTGCAGAAGGCACTGGAAGTCGCTACATCCGGGAACGGCGCTGTCGCGCAGGCGGCCGGCTCGCCCTCGACGGCCCGGATGATGAAGGCCGCCATCTGGTCGCGGGTCACGTTCTGGCTTGGACAGTAGTTGCCGCCGCCGCAGCCGGTGGTAATGCCGTTCGCGAAGAGGGCGTCGATGTAGCCTGTCGCCCAATGGCCGGGGGGAACATCGGCAAAAAGTTGGGCCGGTTTGACACGCACGCCAACGATCTTGCTCTCGCTCGGAATGCCGTTGACGAATACCGTGACGAGATGGGGTCCGATGGGAAGCGTGGTTGGCAACAGGCCGCCGAAGTAGCCGAACCGCCAGGAATGTGCCGGCTTGAGCCAGTTGATGGCACCGTCGTCAACGCGCCGCAACTGGACCAGCGGGAAGTTGGTGGGCGTCTCGTTCCAGGTGCCGAAGGATGCTCCCGAATCGCCCGTGAAGCCCCAGCCAGTCAGCGTCAGCATCGTGCCGGGGTAAAGCGGGTCGTTCGTGGCGGTGATGGTCGGTCCGTGTGGCGCGGGAATGCCCGAGTTTTCATCGAACGTTTCCGTCGCCGCCATCGGATCGCCGATGTAGTGTCCCCCGGCGAGAAGAATTTTGCCGTTGGCAAGCGGGGTGAGCGAAAAGTTGGACTTGAATGCACTCGGTGCGCCTGCCAGTACCCAGGTGTGGGTGGCGGGATCGTAGACTTCGGCGGTTCGTATGACGCCACCGGAGGAGGCGCCGTTAACCACCAGTATCCGGCCACTGCCGAGAACGACGGTGGCGTGCGACAGGCGGCCATAGTTCAGAGTGCTGTCGGCGCTCCAGTGCCCCGTGTCGGGGTCGTAGAGTACGGCGGTGTTCAGTTCGTGGCGTGGCGAGCCGGCTTGGTATTCGCCGCCGACCACCAGCACCTTACCGCTCGCAAGCAGGGTTGCCGATTGAAATGCCCGCGGTCCGGTCAGGCTCTCGATTGCGGTCCAGTTGCCGCTCGCCGGGTCGAAGATCTCCGCATCGGGGAGGTAGGTGTAGCTCGGGTAAGTGCCATGGTATCCACCCACCACCAGCACCTTGCCGTTGGGCAGCAGGGTGGCAGAGTGTTCATGGCGATCGGCAATCTGCATGGGCGAGGTGGGCGTCCAGAGACCGTTGGCTGGATCGTAAATCTCGGCACCATGACCTCCGCTATTTCCGCCTACTACCAGGACTCGACCGTCCGCCAGCAGCGTGGCTGTATGGAGACTGCGCCCCTGATTGAGTGCTCCGCTCTGAGACCAACTGCCTGTGTTCGGGTCATAACAGTTCAGAGGTCGTGACATTGATCGCCAGGAGCCATCCACCCGGTTGCAGCGCGGTGTAGTACCCGCCGGATACCAGCACCCGGCCGTCCGCCAGCAGCGTGGCGCGATGGCCAAGGCGCGGGTTCGCCATCGCGCCCGCAGGCGTCCAGGCACCGGTCGCCGGGTTGCAGCGTTCGGCCCTCGCGAGTTCCTGAGAACCGGGTCCGTAACCGCCGACGGCGAGAACGTCGCCATTGCCGAGCAGGGTTGCAACATGATCCGAGCGTCCGCTCGTCATGTCGCCGGACGTTCCCCACTGCCAGGTGGCGAGATCGAGCATCTCGGAGGTTGCGAGCGTTCCCGAACCGGAAAGGCCTCCCGCGACCAGCACGCGTCCGCCGGGCAAGAGGGCGGCGGTGTGCTGCCAGCGCACGCCGGAAGCGGTCGCACTGGTCGACCAGGTGCCGGTGTCGGGGTCATAGACGTCGGTTAATGGGTTGCCGCTCTCGCCACCGATGATCAGGACGCGACCGTTCGGCAACCGCGAGGCGCTGTGGTTCATCCGGGTGGACGACATGTTGGCGGTAAGCGTCCAGGTGCCGGCGACGGGATCGAAGAGTTCCGCGGTCGCCGTCGCCGCAGAGTTGATGCCGACCTCACCTCCCGTTACCAAGACTTTGCCGTTCGACAACATGGTTGCGGCATGTCGGTAACGCGGCAGGTTCATGTCGGGAAGTAGTTGCCACGTCCCTGTCACGGGATTGTAGATTTCACTGCTCACCATCCACGATCCACCCGTGCCACGGCCGCCGGTCGCGAGAACGCGGCCGTCGTTCATCTCGGTCAGGGTGTAGCCGAAGCGCGTCTGGCTCATGGTGCCGGTGGTCGTCCAGCCGCTGGTCCTGGGATCGAAGGTGAAACAGGCTGCACTGTTGTTGCCACCGCAAAGCAACACCTTGCCGTTCGCCATCCTGATGGCATTTTGGCCGAATGCCGCCTGGGGCATCGCGGCGGCAACGGTGGTCCAGTTCCCGGTAGTCGGGTTGTAGATCTCCGCGCTGGCCAAGCCGATGGCATCGCTCGTGGTACTGCGGCCCGCCGCAACCAGCACGCGACCATCCGGCAGCAGCGTGGCCGTGTGCTGCGCGCGCGGTACCGACATTGCGTTCGCCGGTGTCCATTTCCCCGTGGCCGGATCGAACAACTCGACACCGGCCAGTGGCGCGCCGGCGGCATTGAAACCACCAACCACCAGCAACTTGCCGTTGGCCAAAGGGGTCATGGTGTGTAGCCGACGCGCCGTGCCGAGCGGGTCGAGACTACTCCAGGAGGCGGCTTGTGCCGCCAATGTGATGCAGAACAACAAGCCGGGTGTGAACAGGCGCCAGAAGCGACGGGTGAAGGTGATCATTTCCGGGACCTCGCAATCATTCAATACGGTTCGATCAGGAGCTGTGCCGCGACGGCCGACTTTCACGGCGGCACGTGGCGCGGTCACATCCCCAGGAACGCCCGTGCCAGAAAAGCTGCCATCTGCTCTCGGGTGACGACCTGGGACGGGCAGTAGTTTCCGGCCCCGCATCCCGTGGTGATGTTCAGGTCCTTCATGCGTTTGATGTATTTGCACATGCCGAGGCTGGCGGGCACGTCCGCGAACGGCGCAGAGGTGCAAGCCGGCGGCTCGCCTTCGACGGTGCGGATGATGAAAGCCGCCATCTGGTCACGGGTCACGTTTGCGGCTGGGCAGTAGTTGCCGCCGCCACAGCCTGTGGTGATGCCAAGCGTTGCCATCCGCTGGATGTACTTGCAGAAACCACTGGCGGCGGGCACGTCGGCAAAAGGAGCCGACGCACATGAAGACGACGGTTCGCCTTCCTTGGCGCGGATGATGAAGGCGGCCATCTGATCGCGGGTCACGTTGCCGGAGGGACAGTACTTGCCGGAGCCGCAACCGGACGTGATATTGGCACTGTAGATCCCGCTGATATATGGATAGAAGCTGGAGCTGGTCAAGACGTCAGAGAATGGCAAGCCGAACACATAGACGCCCTGATGCGGCGCCAGCCAGGGGCTGGAATTGCCATCCAACATATGGATATTGGCCTGCAAATTCGCGCTTGAAAGTGTCGTCGTTGAACGCAGGGGGATCTGGAATTCCCAGATACCGCCCTGAGGCAGTGCCCAAGTGTAGCTATTGGCGGGGTCCGCAATCGACTGCACCCAGTACGCGCCGGAATTTCCATACGCCGAAGCGACGAACTGTTGCGGGCACTCGTTGTTGGCCAGCTGAGACGTGACGTTGTGAAGGGTGGCAAAGCAATACACGGGATGAGCGGCGTCGATGGCAATCGAGGTATTGGCAGGCGGCTGGATTTCCAGATAGGCACGCTGTCCGCTACAGGCGTTGCCCAGTCCGTACATAACGACATGGGCGTAATAGGTGGCATTCGGCGTTGGTTTGCCGCCGTCGATGTCCTGTAGGGCGCCAACATAGGTGCCGACGCCGTTTTCGGCATAGGGATTGCCCTGAATGATGCTGACGCAATTGGTGATGGTCGAGTAACTGATCAGGCCGTCGTACCAAGCAGCCGCCGCATTGGCCGAAGAACTGGCCAGCAGGGCGAGCAAAGTGCCGAAGCCAACTGCAATGACGTGAGAGAACTTGCGCATCAACATCTCCTTTACGTTATTTCGACTTGGATGGACCCGTGGTGCAGGGCCGCGAACCTCGCGCTTTCCCGTGGCGGTTGCAAAGCGACAACTCCTACCTAAGGAAACGCACTTGAAGGACGAATCAGGACATCGTCAGGAAGTTGTCAGACGCAGCATTGATTACAACCCGGCTGTCCGGTCGGGACGGAAACAGCCCAATTGCTGCGAGCAGGGTCGCGAGATTGCTTTCGTCAAGGCAGTTCGTCCGGAATCGCTGAACGAGATCCATTCGGCCGGGGATGTCGTCGACTGCGGGTCCTGTCATGGGAAACATGGGATACACCTCACAAAGCAAGCGATACTCATCTATACGAAGTTTCTGGCCAGAACCGGACATCGTCGCCCGGAAAGTCGCTGGAGCGGCGCGGGGACCCGTGCCGCCACGGCTGACTTTCGTCGGTCGAGGCGGGATCGGAGATCTCATTCCAAGGACCGCAAGCGAGCAATGCTGGCGTCCTTTAGCGCGGCAATCAGGGGGTCACCAGCCCATCCATGCGCACGACCTCGAAGTCCGAACCCTTCACGCTCCCGAGTTCGCTATGGAGCGTGTCGTTGTTCCAGCGCTCATCCGGCGCGCCGCTTATGAACCAGTTGCTGCCGTTGTCGGCCATCATCATGCCGTAGGTCTTGAGCGCTTGCAGGATTGCTTTCGTCTCGGTGCTGAAATTCGAGGGAATTGCGTAGCTCGCCTTCAAGCGCACACGCATGCCCATCGGCGGCAGATTCGCGGAGGTGTTCGACGACGCCCAGTGCGTGGCAGGCGGCACGTAGGCGCGACGCGACTGAACGACCGTGAAGCGAAATGCATGCGCGATGGTGCCAGTCGATGCCTCGTCATATCGAACCAGACCCGGAAAAATTGGCAGGCCGGCCGCGTCGGCGCTGGTCCAGCCCGGTTGGCCACCGGGACGCACGATATTCGAGTCGGCGTGGAAGGTCGCGCCGCACGCCGCGTTCCACGAATTGTTGGCCTGCTTGTACGCCGCGCCGAGTTCATACAGGCGGTTGTTGTCGCGGTCGATCACCAGCACATGCCGATCACTACCGCCGCTGCCATCGGCCAGCGTACCTTCGACCGGCGCGGCGGGTGGCACCGGGTACGGCCCCGGATCGCTCTCGTCCCCATAGGCCGTGTAGTTGATCGCCACCTTCGCTTGCGTGCCCGCCACCACAACGTACGGGATGCCGATCTTCGCGCCCTGATAGAGGCCCGAACCGAAGTCGGGGAACAGGCTGCCATTCACGCCGATGCTGGCGATGATGGCGGCCGAGTTCGGGTCGACCGCCGCGCCAGAAATGTCGGTGTTCCAGGCGTTGTTGGCCGGGAAGGGGATCGCGCCATGCAGGCTGGCACCAATGCCCAGATCGGCTGTGGCCATTGATGCGTAGTGCCGGCCCGGCGACGTACCCATTCCCAGAAACGCTCTGGCCAGGAACGCCGCCATCTGGTCACGGGTAACCGTCTGTGTCGGGCAGTAGTTGCCGTTGCCACAACCGGTGGTGATGTTCAGCTCCAGCATTCGCTTGATGTGACCGCAGAAGGTATTGGTCGTCAGGACATCGCCGAATGAGGATGTAGTGCCGCAATAGCCAGCGACGGGATTGCCTTCCACTGCGCGAATGATGAAAGCCGCCATCTGATCGCGGGTTACGTTCTGGCTCGGACAGTAATTACCGTTACTACAGCCGGTCGTAATGTTCAGTGCCGCCATCCGCTGGATGTACTTGCAGAAGCTGTTGGACACCGGCACATCGGAGTAGGGCGCCGAAGCACAGGAAGCCGCTGGCTCGCCTTCCTTGGCCCGCACGATAAAAGCAGCCATCTGATCGCGGGTCACGATCTGGCCAGGGCAGTAGTTGCCGCCGCCGCAACCGGTAGTGATGCCGGCATCCCTGATCGCATTGATGTAATCGTAGGCAAAGTTGGAGGCGGGTACATCCAGGAAAGCCGTAGTCAGACTTGCCGAGTCGATCCAGGAGGTGCCCAAATCTGCGGACCCGTTCGACTCAAGCTTCCAGTCCACCTCATGCACGTTGGCAACCATAGGCGTGGCGGCGTGAGCGGGGGTTGGGAGAAGCAGGCCAGGGCAGGTAGCCAGGACAAGGACGAGGAGGCGGCGCAGGGCGGCGAACATGGAATCTCTCCGACGAAATTTTTGGGCGAGTCTATCCCCTTTTCATTTTCGAATGACATGCCTGCGGCAAGGAGAGTGATCTGCCGACGCAAGAGGGCCGCCAAGGGCGGGCCAGAACTATCCAGACACTATCGCAGGAGCCGTACCACCACGGCTGACTTTGGTCAGCCATGGTGGTTATCCGGCATCACATGCCCAGGAATGCCCTTGAGAGGAAAGCCGCCATCTGGTCGCGCGTGACGGTTTGGGTCGGGCAGTAATTACCGCCGCCACAACCGGTGGTGATGCCGAGTTCAAACATGCGCTTGATGTGACCGCAGTAGCCATTCGACGCAGGCACATCACTGAACGGAGCCGTCGAGCCGCAATAGCCCGCCACCGGATTCCCTTCCACTGCCCGGATGATGAAAGCCGCCATCTGGTCGCGGGTCACGTTCTGGCTCGGGCAGTAATTGCTGCCCGAACAGCCGGTTGTGATGTTGAGTGCCTTCATGCGGGAGATGTACTTGCAGAAGGCATTGTCGGTCGGCACGTCCGTGAAGGGTGCCACGGTGCAGGCGGCCGGTTCGCCTTCGACCGCCCGTATGATGAACGCCGCCATCTGCTCGCGTGTCACGTTTTGCGTCGGGCAGTAAGTGCCAGTACCGCAACCTGTGGTAATGCCATTGGCGTAAAGTCCGTTGATGAAGTCTTTCGCCCAGTAGCCCGCCGGAACATCGCCAAAGCTTGTCGGCGCTGTCGCAGGTTTCAATTCGACCAGCGTGATGGAGTTGGCTCCGAATGTCGCGGAAAAACCACTGCCAGTGACGGCCTGGTCGGCGAGGTGTTCAATGGCGCGCATGTTGCTCCTGCCATAGCGGTAGGCCACGGCAGTGGACTTGGGCGTCAGGCCGGAAAGACTCACGGTGCTGGTCAGGTTGGTAGGCGTCTTGTTGATGACCATGACCGTGACGGCGTGGTCGCTGCTTCGGCGGGCGGCGTAGACGGCGAGCTTGTCCTGGTCGGCGCTGACCGACTTGACGCTGAATTCGCCGTGGCGGCTGCCGCTACCGTCGTAGTTGCGATACATGCGGAAGGCTTGTGCGCCCGGTTGGTCGGCCGTGGGCGGTCCCCACAGGGTGGCGATGCCCATACCTTCGCGACCGAATATGCCAAGTACATCGGCCTGCGCGAGCGCGCCGTTAGGGTGTTCGAGGCCGCCCCAGTTGTATTCGGTGATCGCCAGACGGGTGCCGGGGTAGTTGGTGGATACCCAGTCGCGCATGCGCGGAATGAGGCGTACGGCAACCCCGCCCGCTTCCGTATCTGAAATCCAGCTCTCGTCGATGTAGGTTGGGTCCCACAATGAACGAGTCGCGCGCAGTCGCAGATCCTGGGTGGCTTGATTGCCGACCGGACTGAGCGAGGTGCCATTGGCTGCCGGGTAGTAGTGGAGGTCAAGATAATCGACCAGGCGAACCTTGTGCGCCTGCTCATAGGCACGCATCTGCTGCAGATACCAGGGTACGAAATAGGTGTTGCTGTGGTTGGCGTAGTCACTGCCGGCGCCACAGCCGTCAGCTGCGGAATAGAGATAGGCACACCAGCCCCAGAGCACCGGCCCGAGTGTCCTGGCCGAAGGGTCGGCGCTCTTCACGGCGGCGGCGATCGCGTAGGTCTTGTCGCGCAGCTCGTCGTAAGTCGTCGGCTGCGGATGCACGTCGCGGTGCGTGCTATTCCACAGCATCGGTTCGTTGTCGAGGTTGTAGTAGGCAACGCCGCCATTGGCGGTCGTGCCGTAGAGGCCCTTCAGGTGATTGATCCAGTTGGAGACGAAAGTTGCATCGGTCGGCATGCTGGTGTCGGTCGGGTCGTTGCCCGCAATGTCGCTCCCATTGGTGTGATGGCCGTTACCGCAATCGGCATCCCAACTGCTGTCGGTATCCTCCTGAGCGCCGTATTTGCTGACCTTGAAGCCGCAGGCAAAGGGATGAGCTCGCGGGCTGGAAGCCTTGGCAGTCCAGCCAATGAGCGGCACCGTGATGACACTCTTGGTGCCCGTTCGCCGGTCTTGGTCGACGAACTGGTCGGTAGTCGACCCGTTCGGCAGATCGGCGACATTGACCACGTCCCCGGGGGTGTTCTCGAAGTACCAGTCGCTACCTGTGTTAGTCACGCTGGTCTGCCAGTTGTACCGTGAGGTCGAATTGCCGCCCCAGCGTCGCACCGGCAGTGCCAGTTCGGTAGCCAGCGCTTCGTCGGCGAAGTTCATGCCGTAGATTCCGGGATCGATGTAGCGACGCTTGTTCATCACATCGATCTGAAGCACCGGGCCTGCGACCGTAGCGGGCGGAACAAGATCGCCGGTCAGGACGATATCGTCCACATAGAAGGTCGGCTGGCTACCAGTGTGGCCCGCATCCCGGAAGATGATGCCACCGATATTCATCGGGTCGCCCAAGTCGATGAGCGGAATGCTGACCTTCGTCCAAGTGCCGGCGACGGGCGTTGGCACGCTCACCTCGGTGAGCCAGTCATGGTTGGGGTTGCTCAGGATTACATTGACCTTCTGGCCGCCAGAGGTTCCGCCATGAATCCAGAATTCGAGCTTGGTATGGTCAGTGATTCCGGCCGCTACCGGGGTCATGACCAGATGGACGCCAGCCCAGGCAGCCGTGAAGGTCACGGCCATCGAGTGAGCGCCGCTATGGACCTGCGTCGTGGACACGTAATTCAGCGTCGTGCTCCACGACCATTCCTGCCAGTCGGTGGGCAGGTTCTCGTTGTAAAGGATGTAGTCGGCAGCAGAGGTGGAGGCGCTGGTAGACAGGACGACGAGGGCAGCTGCCGCCCGGAGCGGGGCCAAGGACGTTTTGTGGGACATGGTGGGCTGCTTTCTGACACCGGATGAATGGGAAGCTTCTATATAGCATTTGTTTTCCGCCAGGTCAGCCTGTCGCTAGCGGACGAAGGTCCGCCGCGCCAGAGCCGTGGCGGGTTTGTGCGTCACATCCCCAGGAACGCCCTGGCGAGGAAAGCCGCCATCTGATCGCGGGTGACGGTTTGCGTTGGGCAGTAGTTGTCGTTGCCACAGCCGGTGGTCACGCCCAGTTCCGAAAGGCGCTTGATGTAGCGGCAGAAGCCGTTGGCTGCCGGCACATCGGCGAAGGGAGCAGTCGAACCGCAATAATTGGCCAACGGTTCGCCCTCCACCGCGCGGACAATGAAAGCGGCCATCTGGTCGCGGGTCACGTTCTGGCTCGGACAGTAGTTTCCACTACCGCAACCGGTGGTGATGTTTCGATCCAGCATGCGCTTCACGTACTTGCAGAACGAATTGGAAATTGGCACATCGGGGAAGGGTGGTGAAGCACAAGCCGCCGGCTCACCCTCGACAGCGCGGATGATGAAGGCCGCCATCTGGTCGCGGGTCACGTTGGTTGTCGGGCAGTAGTTGCCTGAGCCACACCCCGTAGTGATGCCGGCATCCTTGATCGCATTGATGTAATCAAAGGCGAAGCTCGAGGCGGGTACATCCGGGAAGGCCGTCGGCAGAATCACGGAATCAATCCAGACGGCATCCGAGCCGGCGGAGCCGTTCTTCTCGTACTTCCACGCCACATCATGGACCCCGGCGGCAACGAAGATTCCGGCGCTCGCCCAGTCCTGTTCCCCGGACCATTCGCCTTTCATCACACCGTCGACGTAGAAGCGAAGATAGTCGGCGTTCAGTTCGCTCGACACCTTGCGTTGGAACGAAACGAAGCCATCGCGGAAGTTGGTGGTGTAAGTGATGCCGGAGTGCGCCGAAGTTCCGACGGTGCCGGACTTCAGCGCCTGCGTGCCGGCATAGGGGCTATCGGCTGCGACAGTCCAGGCAGACAGGGCGCCTGCGGTCGGTATCCAGTTGGCGGGCAACGCATTGCTGGCCGGGAAGAAGTCGTCCAATGGCACCGGCGTCAGACGATTGCTATAGGTGCCATCGCCCAGCGTGCTCTGCGCGTTGTTGCCCCAGACCAGAATTGTGCCGTCGGCTCTGAGCGCCATGGATTGTGTCGAAGTCGAATTCGATGATATGACCCGGATATCGGTGAGATTGTTTACCTGCACGGGCGTGAGTTGATTGACGGCATTGCCGATGCCGATCTGGCCCGAAGAATTACCACCCCAGGCCCAGACCGTGCCGTCGCTCTTCAGGGCCATGCTGTGCCGGTAACCGGCGGCGACCGCCACGACGTCGGTCAATCCCGTAACTTGCACGGGGCTGTTTCGTTGCGTGGTAGTGCCGTCACCCAACTCGCCGTTGCTGTTGGTACCCCAGGCCCAGACCGTACCGTCCAGTTTGACGGCAAGATTGTGGTAGCCACCTGCCGCTACTGCGGCCACGCTGTACAGGCCGGGTACTGCGAGCGCGTTGGCGCGACCCGTGGTCGTGCCGTCACCTATTTGGCCCAAGTTGCCGGCACCCCACGCCCAAACCGTGCCATCGGTCTTGAGTGCGATGCTATGGCCGTACCCGGCAGCCGCGTTCGAGGCGCCGGTCAAGCCCGCGACTTGCACCGGTGTGCACTGCTGGGCCGTTGTGCCGTCGCCGAGCTGTCCGTTGCCGTTGGTGCCCCACGCGTAGACCGTGCCATCTGCTTTGACCGCCAGGCTGTGGACGTAGCCGCCAGCGATCGCGGAGATATTGGTCAACCCGACGACCGGACCCAGGGCGTAGGACGTGCTGCCGCCATTGCCGAGTTGGCAAAAGTAATTGGCCCCCCAAGCCATCACCGTTCCATCGGTCTTGCGCGCCAGACTGAAGAGTTCGCCAGCGGCCACTTTGTCCACACCGGTCAGGTTCTGGATCTGTGAGCGTGGCGTGACGGAAAAGCCGTTGGATCCACCCCAGCCCCATACCTTGCCATCGGCAGAAAGCGCCACGGAATTGCCGCCGCCATTTGCCAGCGCGACGTATCCCAGGCTGCCGAAAGCCACCGGGACCACGTTCGTTCTGTTGAACCTGGTCCCGTCGCCGAGCCGCCCGTCGGTGTTGAGGCCCGAACCCCACACCGTGCCGTCGCGTCTGATCACCACGCTGAAGCCGTCGCCGGCCGCAATGGCGACGGCGTCGTACAGATTAGTCACCGCGCCGGATCCTGACGCGCCGGAGCGCAAGGCGACGATCGAGCCATCTCCCCGCATCGCCAGGTCGTGGTAACCGCCTGCCGCAACCGCAACGACACCGCTTACTCCCGCCACTGCGGCCGGGCTGGTGCCGTAGTTGGCGCCCCACGCGAGAACGGTACCGTCATTCATCACCGCGAAGCTGTAGGTGGGACCTGCGGCCACGGCCATGACGTTTGCGAGGCCGGGGATCGCAACCGGGCTCGACCGGTTGGCAGTGGTGCCGTCACCCAACTCACCGTCGCCGTTCCAGCCCCACGACCAGACCGTTCCGTCGCTCTTGAGCGCCAGCGTATGACTGTTGCCGGCCGCTACGGCAGCGACGCCCGTCAGGCCCGAAACGGAAACCGGGCTGGGGTGATTGGTGTTGGTCCCGTCGCCGAGTTGGCCGGAACCGTTGGTACCCCAACTCAACACGGTGCCGTCGCTCTTGACCGCCACGCTGTGGCCCGCGCCTGCGGCTACCGCGATGACGCCACCAAGGTTGAGAACCTTGATGGGACGATACCGATCGGTTTCGGTGCCGTCACCCAATTGGCCGAGGTAGTTGGCGCCCCACGCCCAGACGGTGCCGTCGCGCTTCAGCGCCAGGCTGTGCCGCCAATTCGCCGCCACTGCGGTAACGCCGGCAAGCCCGGCGACATGCTGTGCGCTCGGGCGGTTCGTCGTCGTGCCATCGCCCACCTGGCCGTAGTCATTGACACCCCATGCATAGACGGCGCCATCGGGCTTCAACAGCAAACTGTGGTAACCGCCACTCACCACTTTGGGCGTGGTGGCGTAACCGGATGCCGCGAAAAGCAATCCGAGGCAACCCGTCAGGGCAGAAAGCAGCAAGGAACGTGGGCGTGGGAACATGGGATATCTCCGGTGATAGCGCGAGTCGACGTGGCAACTCCTATTATTGAAAACGAAGGCACCGGTCGAAACCGGACATGGCGGCAAAAAAAAGCCCGCCGAAAGGCGGGCATGAGGTCATGCAGAGAACTGTAAGAGCCGTGTCACCACGGCTGACTTTCGATCACATCCCCAGAAACGCCCTGCCGAGGAAGGCTGCCATCTGATCGCGGGTCACGTTCTGGCTCGGACAGTAGTTGCCATTGCCACAACCGGTGGTGATGTTGAGTTCCAACATCCGCTTGATGTGACCGCAGAAGGCGCTGTTGGTCGGCACATCGCCAAACGGTGCCGTGTTGCCGCAATAGCCGGCGATCGGATTGCCTTCGAGCGCGCGGATGATGAAAGCCGCCATCTGCTGGCGATCCACGTTCTGGCTCGGACAGTAGTTGCCGTTGCCACAACCGGTGGTGATGCCGAGCGCCGACATCCGATCGATGTATTTGCAGAAGCTGTTGGTGATCGGAACGTCGGCGAAGGGCGCAGATGCACAGGCAGACGCCGGTTCGCCTTCCTTGGCCCGGACGATGAAGGCGGCCATCTGCTCGCGGGTCACGTTCTGGCTCGGACAGTAGTTGAGATTGCCGCAACCGGTGGTGATCCCCGCATCCTTGATCGCATTGATGTAATCAAAGGCGAAGCTCGACGCGAGTACATCCGGGAAGGCCGTCGGCAGATTCACCGAGTCGATCCAGGCAGCGTCCGAACCCGAGGAACCTGAGCCGTTCTTCTCGTATTTCCACGCCACCGTATGAGTACCGGCGGAGATGAAAGCGCCGGCGCTTGCCCAGTCCTGTTCGCCCGACCATTCTCCCTTCACGACGCCGTCGACGTAGAAGCGAAGATAGTCGGCGGTCTGCTCGCTCGACACCTTGCGCTGGAACGAGACGAAGCCATCACGGAAGTTGCCGGCGAACTGGATGCCGCTGTTCGCCGAATTGCCTACCGTGCCGGACTTCAAGGCCTGCGGGCCGGCGAACGTCTGGTCGGCAGCGACGGTCCAGGCCGAGACGGCACCGGCGGTGGGTAGCCAATTTGCCGGCAATCCGCCGCTACTGGGGAAACCATCATCGACAGCGACGGGCAGCAAGCGTTGAGTCGTGCTGCCGTCACCGAGTTGGCCGGAGTTGTTGTAGCCCCATGCCCAGACCGTGCCGTCGTTCTTGATCGCCAGGCTGTAGGAGGACCCCGCCGCGACCGCGACGACGTCGGTGAGCCCGCTCACCTGCACGAGATTGCTGCGGCTGGTCGTGCTGCCGTCGCCGAGCTGGCCGCTGCTGTTCGGGCCCCAGGCCCAGACCGTGCTATCGCTCTTGACCGCCAGGCTGTGAGTGCCCCCCGTCGCGACCGTGGCGGTGAGCCCAAACCCCGCCACGGGGGTCGTGCTGCCGTTGCCGAGCTGGCCGGAGAAGTTACTGCCCCACGTGTAGACCGTGCCGTCGCTCTTGACCGCCATGCTGTGGGAGGACCCCGCCGCGACCGCGACGATGCCGGTGAGCCAGCTCACCTGCACGGGGCTGTTCCTCTGGGTCGTGCTGCCGTCGCCGAGCTGGCCGTAGGTGTTCCAGCCCCAGGCCCAGACCGTGCCGTCGCCCTTGACAGCGAGGCTGTGCCACCCCGCCGTTGCAATGGCAATCACACCAGAGAGCCCGCTCACCTGCACGGGGCTGCTGCGGTCGGTAAAGCTGCCGTCGCCGAGCTGGCCCGCGCCGTTGTAGCCCCAAGCCCAGACCGTGCCGT
>PMIH01000281.1:5904-6449 GCA_003158255.1 Rhodocyclaceae bacterium | reverse complement strand
CCGACGATCGGCACGTCGACCTTCACGCGTTTCGAAATGCTCGACGGGTCGATGTCGATGTGAATGATCTTGCGCGCCACCTGGGCAAAATGGCCGGGATTGCCGATGACCCGATCGTCGAAGCGCGCACCGATGGCCAGCACGACATCGGCGTGCTGCATGGCCATGTTCGCCTCGTAGGTACCGTGCATGCCGAGCATGCCGAGGAATTGTCGATCAGTGGCCGGATAGCCGCCCAGGCCCATGAGCGTTTGGGTGATGGGGAAACCGAGCGCACGAGTCAGCTTGGCCAGTTTCTCGGCGGAGTCGGACAGAATGACGCCGCCGCCGGTGTAGATGATCGGCCGTTTTGCCTCCAGCAGCAGTTGCAGCGCCTTCTTGATCTGGCCGGTGTGGCCTTTGACCACCGGATTGTACGAACGCATGGCGATCGTCTTGGGATACAGGAACTCGCACTTCTGCGCGGTGATGTCCTTCGGTATATCGACCAGCACCGGCCCGGGGCGACCCGTCTTGGCCAGATAAAAGGCCTTCTTGATCGTAAC
>PMIH01000281.1:0-5864 GCA_003158255.1 Rhodocyclaceae bacterium | reverse complement strand
GAGCGGGAATAGGCGTCCGCCGCGTGCACGGCACCCTGCTCATGGCGAACCAGAATGTGTTTGATCTGATCCTGTTTGAAAAATTCGTCGTAGATGAAAAGCACCGAACCGCCCGGATAACCGAAGACGTGTTCAACCTTTTCTTCTTGAAGACACCTGATTACAATCTCTGCGCCAGTCAACTGCATCATTTGTTCCGAAATTGAAGAATGCGGCCCGAAAACGCGTAACCTTACTGACTCGGGCGCAGTTGGTCAAGGTAGCAGATGGCTTGGCGCGCATATTGGGGACTGCAATCCCAGACACAGCGTAAGGACTTCCTTCCTGGCTTCCCGTAGCGAACTCTCGGATTTTCTTGCCGGCGTCGAGCGACGTGCCTTCAAGCAGGCTCTTTTTGCAGTCCGCGACGAGGATACGGCGCTGGATATCGTCCAGGATACGATGCTGAAGTTGTCCGAAAAGTATGGCGGCCGGCCTGCCGAAGAGCTGCCGCTGCTTTTCCAGAGAATCCTGCAAAACACGATCCGGGACTTCTACCGCCGTCAGAAGGTCCGATCCACGTGGACCACGCTGCTGTCGTCGTTCTCTTCGGGAGATGACGACGACTCGGATCCACTCGAATCCATGCCGGCGGATAGCAACTCCACGTTCGGCAACCCGCATGGTTCCCTGGAGCAATCGCAACTCATTGCCGCAATCGAGAAAGAAATCGAAAAGCTGCCGCCGCGTCAACGGGAAGCCTTCTTGCTGCGTTATTGGGAAGAGTTGGACATCGCTGAAACGGCAACAGCGATGGGATGTTCGGAAGGCAGCGTGAAAACACACTGCTCCCGGGCAACCCATACGTTGGCAACAGCCCTGAAAGCCAAAGGCATCGAGCTATGAAAGACGATCTGAACGAACTGGAATTCGCCGGCCGCGTCCGCAACGTCCTGAATCAGGGCNNCGTTGACGGATTCGCTACAGAACCATTATCGCGGGATTCTCGCCTTTATGGCCCTGGTCGTCGGGGCAGCAGGGGTGCAGTTCTGGCACAATCTCCAGCAGGCTGACGAAATGGCTGAAATCGACGCTGCTCTTCTGAGCGACGAG
Source organism: Rhodocyclaceae bacterium (assembly GCA_003158255.1). Classification (GTDB taxonomy): domain Bacteria; phylum Pseudomonadota; class Gammaproteobacteria; order Burkholderiales; family Rhodocyclaceae; genus Fen-999. The sequence continues at coordinate 4,772 of PMIH01000281.1, read as the reverse complement.
GTTTCGCCGGCTGCTTACACTGACCAAGGCTTTGTCGAATGGCTGCATCACCTTTCCGAACAGGACGACGAATCGTTGTCGGAATAGTCCTTGCCGGGGCCATGGCTTCGGCCTTGGCGGCAACGCCACTAATTCTCGTACCCGATTGGTCGGAACTTCCTACCGACACGCAGCAAATACTCGCCCCTTTGGGGCCGGAATGGAATCAGCTTCGGTCAGTGAATAGGCGGAAATGGCTACAGATCGCCGAACGTTACCCGACGATGCGCCCTGCCGAGCAGGAACGCATCCAGCGTCGCATGAAAGATTGGGCCAAGCTGACACCTGAAGAGCGCGCGAAGGCGCGCGAACGCTATAACAACGTCCGCAAGGCAAGCCCGGAACAGCGCGAGGCGCTGAAAACAATGTGGTCCGAGTATCAGGCGCTGCCCGCGGAGGAAAAAGAGCGGCTGAAGGGATCGNNCTGCGCAAGACAAGGCGGGGCTTCCCGGCATTCGCCGACGCCTCGCCAGCATGCTCTACGACTCGCTGTTGCTGTTGGGCGTGCTGGCCGGGTTCTTTCTGGTACCTCATCTCGCCCTCGGCATGGGGCTCGGCATTGCATTACCCGGACCGATCCTGGTGCTGCATGTGTTTGTGGTTCTGGGCGCCTACTTTCTCTGGTACTGGCGACACGGCGGCCAGACCCTGGCGATGCAGACCTGGAAGATCCAGCTCCAGTCGATAAATGGTCAGGCGCCGTCCTGGTCACAGTTGGCCCTGCGCTACTTGCTGGCCTGGCCGGGCGTCCTGCTTTACGGTGCCGGGCTGATCTGGGCGCTGTTCGACCGCGACCGTCAGTTCCTGCACGACCGCCTGGCGGGAACGCGAATCATCTTCGCTCCACCCACCAGGTCATGACTGCGGCGGCAAGCAGGAACAACGCGCTGGGCGTCAGCGCCGCAACGATCGGCTCCCAGCTGTTGATGACCCCGAGGCTGGAAAGCAGGCCATTCAGCATGTGAAAGGTCACGCCCAGCATGACGCCCAGGAATACCTTCAGACTGACGTTGCCCATGCGGTCGTGCAGATAGCCAAATGGCAGTGCCAGCGCCATCATCACCAGCGCGGCGGCCGGATAAATAAGCTTCTTCCATATCGCGATCTCGTAGCGTTGCGTCTTCTGCTGATTCTCGGAAAGATGATGGATGTAGAGATACAGATTGACCAGTGACATGCGTCCCGGATCCACCATCAGCACGGTCATGATGTCCGGCGTCAAGGCTGTGGGCCAGCTGATTTCGGCCACCTTGGCGACGCGGGTATGGTCACTTTCGAAAAACGTCTGCACGACATCCTGCAACATCCAGTGGTCCGGCGGTGCGTAGGTTCCCGCCCTGGCTTCGCTGATGGAACGTAGCTGGTGGCTATCGTCGAAATCGTAGACCCGGATGCCGCGCAACGAGGTATCGGGCAGCACTTCGTGGACATTGACGAACGCNNGCCCGCAGGCGAATCTGCTGGGCCATGCGTTCGGCGGGCGGCGCGACGAACTCGCCGATCAGGAATGTCAGCACGACAAATGCCGCACCGATCTTGGCCAGGGCCAGCAGCAGTCTGCCGGTGGAAAGCCCCGAGGCGCGCAGGACGGTAATTTCCGAATGCCGCGCAAGCGATGTCAGGGCATACAGCGTACCGATCAGCACCGCGACTGGAAACAACTCATACGCGCGCCCCGGCAAGGTCAGCAGCACGTAGCCGAGCGCATGGTGAAACTGGTAGTCGCCCTTGCCGAGATCGGCAAGCTCGTGCACCAGGTCGAAGAATGAAAACAGGGCCAGGAATGCGACCAGGACCAGCGCCGTCGCCTGATAGATTTCCCGCGCAAAGTAGCGCTCGAAAATCCGAAAACCGCCGCTCATCGCCATAGCCGCCCCCAGGAGAACACCAGCAGACGACGCGAGAACAGTACCAGCAGGCCGACGAACATGACCACATGCACGGCCCACAAGCCGATCTCGAACGGCAGCTTGCCCTGGGAAACCCAGGCTTGACTGACACTGACCAGATTGCTGTAGACCATGAACGTCAGGAGTGCAAAAACAAGGTTATTGGTGCGACCGGCGCGTGGGTTGACGAAAGACAGCGGAATGGCCAGCAGCGCCAGATTGAGCGCCGACAAGGGAATCCCCACTCGCCAGAGCAACTCGCCGAGGTTGGCCGGCGTCGGCTGGCCGACCAGTTCCATGACGGTCATGTTTTTCTGCGTCGGCTCGATGCCGCGACTTTCCCGCGTTTCGACGCGCACGCCATAGCGATCGAACTCCATGACCCGATAGTCCGCCGACCCGGGCGTGCCTTCGTAGCGACGACCATGTTCGAGGACCAGGAAACGGTCGCCGTTGGCCGCCGCTTCCGTATGGCCCTGGGCCGCCGCAACGACGCCCAGGCGGCCATTCTGCAAGGAACTGATGAACACGTTCTTGACTTGCCCTCCCTCGCCGATCTGGCCCTCGACGAAGAACACTCGCTCCGCCTGGGCCGATTCCTGAAATGCGCCCGGCGACACCCGCGAGACGTCGTCACGCTGGTCCATCCGCTGCCGGAACTCGGCACTTCTGGTCAGTGCCCATGGCGACAGGAACAGCGACAGCGCGCCAATGACCACTACCAGGGGCAAGGCGAACTTGAGCACCGGGCGCACCCAGGCCGTCAGCGGCAGACCCGCCGAGAACCAGATCGCCATCTCGGAATCGCGGTAGGAACGGGATAGCGTCATCAGTATGGAAATAAACAGCGTCAGCGAAAGCAGGGTCGGCAGATAATTGATGGCGCCGAAACCGAGCAGCGCCAGAACGTCTTCGGACGTAATCTTGCCGCCCGCCGCCTGTCCGAGCAGCCGGATCAGCTGCGTCGTCAGCATAATTGCAAACAACGCGACGAAGACCGTAGCGGCGACCTGGGAGAATTCGCGCTGTGCAGCGCGGCGGAAGATCATTTCGGAGCCATGTAACTTGAGCTCAGGGGGCTTTGACTTTTTGCAAAACTATTGGTAATAATCGCAAAATCGTAGAATTACAGAAAAACATCAACACTTCCCCGAAATCGGAACCAGGAGCGACACGTGGAATTTAGCATAAGAAGCGGCAGCCCCGAGAAACAGCGCAGCGCGTGTGTCGTCGTCGGTGTCTTCGAACCTCGAAAGCTCTCGTTGCCGGCAGAGGTTATCGACAACGCTGCGCGCGGTTACCTGTCCGACTTGCTGCGCCGTGGTGACATGGAAGGCAAGGCGGGTTCGACACTGCTGCTGCACAATGTTCCCGGCACGCTGGCGGATCGTGTGCTGCTGGTCGGCCTGGGCAAGGAAAAGGAATTTCGCGAGAAGGAGTTTCGCGCCGCCATTGCCACGGCAGTGAAGACGCTCAACGAGACCGGCGGTTTCGACGGCACACTTTATCTGACCGAACTCACAGTCAAGAAACGCGACATCGCCTGGNNATGCGGCAGTCGGCCATGGTCGCGCTGGAATCGCTCTACCGGTTCGACCGCCTCAAATCGAAGAAGGACGATGTCCGGCGTCCGCTGCGCAAGCTCACCTTCTGTGTCGAGCGGCGCAATGAACTCGCCCCGGCCGAAGAGGCATTGACCCAAGGCGAGGCGATTGCCAACGGCGCCAACCTGATGAAGGACCTGGCCAACCTGCCGAGCAACATCTGCACGCCGAGCTATCTGGCGGATCAGGCGCGCGAGCTGGCCAAGGAACACAACCTGGGCGTGGAAGTGCTAGAACGCGCCGATATGGAAAAACTTGGCATGCACACGCTGCTGTCCGTCGCCAAGGGATCGCACGAACCGCCCAAGTTCATCGTCCTCAAGTACGCCGGCGGCAACGCCAGCGAGAAGCCGATTGTCCTGGTCGGCAAGGGCATCACGTTCGATACCGGCGGCATATCCTTGAAGCCGGGTTTGGAAATGGACGAGATGAAGTTCGACATGTCTGGCGCCGCCAGCGTACTCGGCACCATGAAGGCGGTTGCCACCATGAAATTGCCGCTGAATGTCATCGCCGCGATTCCCGCCACCGAGAACATGCCCGGTGGCGGTGCCACCAAGCCGGGCGACGTCATCACCTCGATGTCCGGGCAAACGGTCGAGATTCTCAACACCGATGCCGAGGGCCGCCTGATTCTGTGCGATGCGCTGACCTACGTCGAGCGTTTCGAGCCAGCCTGTGTCATCGACGTCGCGACGCTGACCGGCGCCTGCGTCATCGCCTTGGGCCACGTTGCTACCGGCCTCCTCGCCAACACTGACAGCTTGGCGCGCGAACTGCTCGATGCCGGCCAGGAAGCCTACGACCGCGCCTGGCAACTGCCGCTATGGGAGGACTACCAGGATCTGCTGCAAAGCAACTTCGCCGATATGGGCAACATCGGCGGTCGCGCCGGTGGCACCATCACGGCGGCGTGTTTCCTGTCGCGCTTCACCAAGAAGTTCGACTGGGCCCATCTGGATATCGCCGGCACGGCCTACCGCTCCGGCAAGGAGAAGGGTTCGACCGGCCGCCCGGTGCCGCTGCTGGCGCATTTCCTGATGGCCAGGGCCGTCGCCGTGGCCGACGGCAAACCGTAGTGACCCATATCCAGTTTCTGCACGACGCACCGGACCGTGTTGCTGCGGCCGCCGAGTGGCTGCGCGACGCCTGGCAGAATCGCCGGCCAGTGTTGGTTTACGTGCCGGAAAGGCAAACGGCCGAGCAGCTTGATCGTCTGCTGTGGTCGCAACCGGCAACG
>PMIH01000274.1 GCA_003158255.1 Rhodocyclaceae bacterium | reverse complement strand
CAACTTTGGCCGCCTGCGCAATCCAAAAAAGGACATGTTCTGGGTCGCTGCCGCGGGCCCTGGTGCCAACTTGTTGATGGCGCTTGGCTGGGCGGTAGTGCTGAAATTCGTCGAGGCAACTCCGGACAATCTCTATAGCCTGCCGATGGCACGCATGGCGGACGTCGGAATCGACGTCAACTTAGTGCTCATGGCATTGAATCTCCTGCCAATTCCTCCGCTGGATGGGGGCCGCATCGCCGTGAGCCTGCTGCCGCATCGACTCGCGTGGAATTTCGCCCGTCTGGAGCCTTGGGGATTCCCGATCCTGCTCCTTCTCCTGTTCACAGGCATCCTCGGCAATATCCTCAGCCCGGTCATTGGACTGTTGCGTATGCTGGTTGCTACACTTTTCAATTTTCACTACTAGACAACGATGTACGCAGAAAAAGTTCTTTCCGGAATGCGGCCGACTGGGCGCCTACATCTTGGCCACTACCATGGGGTGCTGGCCAACTGGATCAAGCTTCAGCACGAATATCCCTGCCTGTTCTTCGTCGCCGACTGGCACGCGCTGACGACTGCTTACGACGAGCCCGGAACCATCGCCCAGAATACATGGGACATGGTCATCGACTGGCTGGCGGCCGGTGTCGATCCGTCGCAGGCGACGCTGTTCATCCAGTCGCGGATACCGGAACATGCGGAGTTGCATCTGCTGCTGTCGATGATGACGCCACTGGGCTGGCTGGAGCGGGTGCCGACCTACAAAGACCAGCAGGAGAAGCTGACGCAGAAAGACTTGGCGACCTACGGCTTCCTCGGATACCCCCTGTTGCAGGCGGCGGACATCCTGATCTATCGGGCCAACCGGGTGCCGGTGGGCGAAGATCAGGTGCCGCATATCGAATTCACGCGCGAGATCGCCCGACGTTTCAACCATCTTTACGGGCGCGAGCCGGGATTCGAGGACAAGGCGAGGGAGTCGATCAAGAAACTGGGTAGCAAGCGTGGCAAGCTGTATGAAGAGTTGCGTACTCGATTTCAGGAAAAAGGCGAAGCCGAGGCCCTGGAACAGGCACATGTGTTACTGAGCGACACGCAGAACCTCTCCCACGGCGATCACGAGCGTCTGTTTGGCTATCTGGAGGGCGGCGGCAAGATGATCCTGGTCGAACCGGACGCCATGTTGACCGAGGCTTCGCGCATGCCGGGTCTGGACGGACAGAAGATGTCCAAGTCCTATGGCAACACTATCGCATTGCGCGAGGACGCCGAGTCGATTCGAAAGAAGATTCGTACCATGCAGACCGATCCGCAACGGGTGCGACGCACGGATCCCGGAGATCCGGAAAAATGCCCAGTGTGGCAATTCCACCAGATCTACTCGAACGCAGAGGTCAAGAGCTGGGTGCAACAGGGTTGCCGCTCGGCCGGAATTGGCTGCATCGAGTGCAAGCAGCCGGTAATCGATGGCGTGTTGGCCGAACAAGAGCCGATGCGCGAACGGGCGCGCATGTACGAGGAAGATCCGCAACTGGTCCGGAATATCATTGCCGATGGCTGCGAGAAGGCGAGAAAACTCGCCCAAGAAACCATGCGTGACGTACGCGAAGCCATTGGCCTGGACTACGCATGACCGAGACGCCGCTGGTCATCGGGCCGCATCTGCCGAAGGTCTATGGCGAAACAATGGCCGCGTTGCCGCGCGATCTCTACATTCCGCCGGACGCGCTGGAGATATATCTCGATGCCTTCGAGGGGCCGCTCGATCTGCTCCTGTATCTGATTCGCAAGGCCAACGTCAACGTTCTCGACATTCCGATGGCGCCGCTGACGGCTCAATATCTCGAATACGTCGAGGCCATGCGGAAAACCAATCTGGAGCTGGCGGCGGAATATTTGCTCATGGCAGCCATGCTGCTGGAAATCAAGTCGCGCATGCTGTTGCCGCGTCCGCCGAAGGCCGACAGCGGTGAGCCAGAGGACCCACGCGCGGAGTTGGTCCGACGGCTGCTCGAGTACGAACGCATGAAGCTGGCCGCCGCCAAGCTTGATGAGCTGCCGCGGGTCAATCGAGACTACGAATGGGTTAGCGTCTGGGTAACCGACCAGGCAGTGGAACGACTGCCTGAGGTTTCCTTGCATGACCTCCAGGTTGCATGGTTGTCGTTGATGAAACAGGCGAAGATTCACGCCCACCACAAGGTCCGGCGTGAGGAGCTGTCTGTGCGAGAGTACATGGGCAGCATCCTGCGGGGCCTGCGGGGCCGTGGCTACGTCGTATTCGATGATCTGTTCGACACTGCCGCGGGAGTTGCCAGCTTGGTGGTAAGCTTTTTGGCTATTCTTGAACTGGCGCGCGAAAAGCTCGTCGAGATCACCCAGAGTGAGGCTCTGGCGCCGATTTACGTGAAATCCGCAGAATAAGATGATCCAGCTCTACAAACCGGAAGATTTCAAGATCGTGCTCGAAGCGGCGCTGTTGTCTGCCGGGGATCCGATGCCGCTGACCGAGCTGAAGAAGTTGTTCGACCAGGAGTTCGACGACGACACCTGGCGTACGCTGCTCGACGACCTTCGGCGCGACTGGGCCAGTCGTGGCGTCGAGCTCGTACAGCTATCGACGGGTTGGCGTTTTCAGACCCGGCCCGAATATCAGGATTTTCTCGATCGCTTGAAAAACGAAAAGTCGCCGCGGTATTCCCGGGCGGCGATGGAGACACTGGCGATCATCGCTTATCGCCAGCCGGTGAGCCGTGGCGACATTGAGGATATCCGCGGCGTCGCCGTTTCGCCCAATGTATTGAAGACATTGGAAGGACGTGGCTGGATCGACGTCGTTGGGCACCGTGATGCGCCCGGTCGCCCGGCGCTTTACGCAACAACCAAGAAGTTTCTTGACGACCTCGGATTGCGCAGTTTGTCCGAGTTGCCGCCGCTGACCGAAATTGAACAGGTAATGGACCTTGCAGAACAAGCCCACGAGATCGCCCCGCCAGAAGAACAGCCCGCTGCGGCCGCCGAGCAAGACTGAGAGCATTCCTCGGCGCGCGCGGGCACCAGTTGGGCCCGCGCGACCGGCTGAGCCGGTCGAAACCGTCAAGCTGCAAAAGGCACTCGCGGATGCTGGCCATGGTTCGCGACGGGAAATTGAAGAGTGGATCGCCGCTGGGCGGGTCAGCGTCAATAACGAGACTGCCCATGTTGGCCAGCGTATTGGTCCGGAAGACAAGGTGCGGGTGAATGGCCGGCTGGTCCAGCTAAAGGCAGGAGGAGCGCGCCTGCCGCGTGTGCTGCTCTACCACAAGCCGGAAGGCGAAATCGTTTCCCGGGAGGATCCGGCGGGGCGACCGACTGTCTTCGAGAAGCTGCCGCGGATCAACAACGGTCGCTGGATTGCGGTCGGTCGGCTCGATTTCAACTCCNNGAGCGTGAATACGCCGTGCGCGTGCTCGGCGAGCCAACGCCCGAGGCGATGGAGCTGCTCAAGACTGGGGTCGAACTGGAGGATGGGATTGCGCGATTCAACAGGATATTTGAAGCCGGCGGCGAGGGGGCCAACCGCTGGTACAACGTGACGCTGTCTGAAGGGCGCAATCGGGAAGTGCGGCGCATGTTCGAGGCTGTCGGCGTGCAGGTCAGTCGATTGATGCGTGTGCGCTACGGACCGGTTCAGTTGCCGCCAGGACTCAAGCGGGGACTCTGGCGCGAACTTGAATTGCCGGAAGTGACATTGCTTCTGAAGACGCTAACTCCGCCTAAAAAGCCCGAAAAATCCGGAACCTGATTGCCGGTCGACGCATGCTTCTGCTATAATCCGCGGGCTTTTTGAGTGCCGCTCCCGATTTGGCGTCAACGCCGAGAAGGGGGCAAAAGAAAATGGGCAGCGTTGCCCATTTTTTATTTGTGTCGTCAGGATGGTAGGCAGGATGCAATTGGTTGAGTTGATTGAGCAAACGGTAATTGGACTCGGGTATGAACTCGTTGATTTCGAAACGAGCCCCCGCGGCCGTATGTTGCGCGTCTTTATCGATCGGCTATCGGAGCAGGGCAACGTCAATGTCGACGACTGTACGACGGTCAGCCATCAACTGACACGCGTCTTTGCCGTCGAGAATGTTGACTATGATCGTCTGGAGGTTTCCTCTCCCGGCCTTGACCGTCCTCTCAAGAAACCCGCCGATTGGCAACGCTTTGCGGGCGAGGACGTGCAAATCAAGCTGCGCGTTCCGTTGGGCAACCAGCGCAACTTTGCCGGTCGTATCGTCGGTTTGCGCGCTGAGCTGGCGGTGCTGGCAATTGATGGTGAGGAACGGGAGTTTTCGCTCGAGGGAATCGAGAAGGCCCGTTTGGTGCCGAGATTTTGAACTGAATTGCTGGAGGACTTGGAATGAGCCGCGAATTGCTGATGCTGGTGGACGCCCTGGCGAGGGAGAAGAACGTAGGCAAGGAAATCGTTTTCGCCGCTCTCGAACTCGCGCTGGCTTCTGCCACCAAGAAGCGTATCCACGACGAGGCCGATGTGCGTGTGGAGATCGATCGCGAGACCGGGGCCTTCGAATCCTTCCGGCGCTGGCTGGTGGTGCTCGACGAAGACGTTGAGCTCGACGAGCAGCAGATCGGCTTCATCGACGCCAAGGAGCAGCTTTCGGACATCGCGCTGGGCGACTACATCGAGGAGACGCTGGAGCCGATTGATTTTGGCCGTATCGGTGCCCAGGCGGCGAAGCAGGTCATCCTGCAAAAGATTCGCGATGCCGAGCGTGAACAAGTGTTGAACGACTTCCTTGAGCGCAAGGAACACTTGGTCACCGGCACCGTCAAGCGCATGGAAAAAGGCAACGCGATCATCGAGGCGGGGCGCATTGAGGCCCTTCTGCCGCGCGACCAGATGATCCCGAAGGAAAACCTGCGTCCCGGCGATCGCGTCCGCGCCTGGCTGAAGAAGATCGATCGCGCCGCCCGCGGCCCGCAGCTCATTCTGTCTCGCACGGCGCCCGAGTTCATCATGAAGCTCTTCGAGCTTGAGGTGCCCGAGATCGAGGACGGGCTGCTCGAGATCAAGGCGGCCGCCCGCGACCCTGGCGTACGGGCCAAGATTGCCGTCAAGTCAAACGACCAGCGCGTCGATCCGATCGGTACCTGCGTTGGCATGCGTGGCTCGCGTGTTACCGCCGTCACCAACGAACTCGCCGGCGAGCGGGTCGATATCGTGCTGTGGTCCCAGGATCCGGCCCAGTTTGTCATTGGCGCCCTGGCCCCAGCCGAGGTAAGTTCCATCGTCGTGGATGAAGAAAAACATGCCATGGACGTCGTGGTCGACGAGGCTAATTTGGCAATCGCCATCGGTCGCGGTGGCCAGAACGTGCGGTTGGCGTCCGAACTGTCCGGGTGGACCATCAACCTGATGACGGTTGAAGAATCGCAGCAGAAACAGCAGACAGAGACGGCGGGTATCCGCCAGCTGTTCATGGAGAAGCTGGATGTCGATGAGGAAGTTGCCGATATCCTGATTCAGGAAGGCTTTTCGACGCTGGAGGAGGTTGCCTACGTACCGCTCGCAGAAATGCTCGAAATCAACGCTTTTGACGAGGCGACAGTTACCGAACTCCGTGACCGGGCGCGTAACGTACTGCTGACCGAGGCGATCGTGGACGAAGAGCACCTGGACAAGGTCGCCGACGACATGATGGAACTGGCAGGCATGGACAAGCAGTTGGCCGCGCGGCTCGCAAAGAACGGGGTCTGCACACGGGAAGATCTGGCTGATCTGGCCGTTGACGAATTGACGGAAATGACCGGCATCGACAACGAACGCGCCAAGGCGCTGATTACCACAGCTCGCGCCCATTGGTTCGCGGAAGAGCAGTGATGGGGGAGGCCGCAATATGGCACAAATGAACGTCTCGCAATTCGCCGCTGAGCTGAAAATGCCCGCGATGGCGCTGCTGGAGCAACTTGCGAAAGCCGGNNCGCAAGAAGCGTACTTTTGTCAAACGGGATGCGGAACTGGCACCGGAAGTAGTTGTGGCGCCGCCACCGGAAGTTGTCGTCGAAGTACCGGCCCCGAAATCGTCGATTATCGACAAGGATCAGTCGGCGCTGCGTCAGGCCGAAGCCAAACGGCAGGCCGAACTCGCGGCGATCCAGGCCGCGGAAATCAAGGAGCGGCAGGAGCGCGAAGCCCGTGCGAAGGCAGAAGCGGAAACCCGACTCGCCCAGCAACAGGCCGATATTGCGCAGAAAGCCGCGGAGCAGGCGAAGGTCGATGCGGCTGGCGTGAGCGGCACTCTGCACAAGCCTGCCGGCAAGCCGGGCGAGGAAGTGAAGAAGCCTGGCGCCAAGAAGGCCCCTGGTACCGCCTGGAAAGACGACGCGGCCAAAAAGCGCGGCATCAAGACGCGCGGAGATTCCGCCGGTGGCGCGGGCGGTTGGCGGGGTGGGCCGCGGGGTGGCCGCCATGGCGGTCGCCATCACGACGACGCGTCAGCGCAGGCGCAGCCGGCTGAAGCGATTGTCCGCGACGTGCACATTCCAGAGACGATCAGTGTTGCCGATCTGGCCCACAAAATGTCGGTCAAGGCCACTGAAGTCATCAAGGTGCTGATGAAGATGGGCATGATGGTCACCATCAATCAGCATCTTGATCAGGAAACCGCCATGATCGTGGTCGAGGAAATGGGCCACAAGGCGATCGCAGCCAAGCTCGACGATCCCGATGCCTTCTTGGAAGAATCGGTTGAGCACAAGGATGCGGTGGCTTTGCCCCGTGCCCCGGTGGTTACCGTTATGGGCCACGTCGACCATGGCAAGACCTCGCTGCTGGACTACATTCGCCGGGCCAAAGTGGCGGCCGGCGAAGCGGGCGGCATTACCCAGCATATTGGCGCCTACCACGTCGAGACGCCACGCGGTGTTGTTACCTTCCTCGATACGCCGGGCCACGAGGCATTTACGGCCATGCGTGCCCGCGGCGCCAAGGCGACCGACCTTGTCATTCTCGTCGTGGCGGCAGACGATGGCGTGATGCCACAAACGAAAGAGGCGATCCACCATGCCAAGGCGGCCAATGTGCCGCTGGTGGTGGCGGTCAACAAGATCGACAAGCCGGGTGCCAATCCCGATCGGGTACGGCAGGAATTGGTTACCGAAGGCGTTGTGCCGGAAGAGTATGGCGGCGATTCGCCCTTCGTGCAGGTCTCGGCCAAGACCGGCCAGGGTATCGACGAGCTGCTCGAACGAGTACTGCTTCAGGCCGAAGTGCTTGAACTTACTGCGGCGATAGATGTGCCGGCGAAGGGGTTGATCATCGAGGCACGACTGGACAAGGGTAAAGGTCCTGTGGCGACTATGCTGGTTCAGTCCGGGACTCTCAAGCGTGGCGACGTGCTGCTCGCCGGCCAGGTATTCGGCCGCGTGCGCGCAATGCTCGACGAAAATGGCAAGTCCATCGAGGAAGCGGGGCCGTCGATTCCGGTCGAGATTCAGGGGCTTTCGGATGTTCCGGGCGCCGGCGATGAGGCGATGGTGATCGTCGATGAGCGCAAGGCGCGCGAAATCGCGCTGTTCCGTCAGGGCAAGTTCCGTGACGTGCGCCTGGCCAAGCAACAAGCCGCCAAGCTCGAGAACATGTTCGATCAGATGGGCGAGGGCGAAGCGAAGCAACTGGCGTTGATCATCAAGGCCGACGTACAGGGTTCGCAGGAAGCACTGGTGCATGCGCTGACCAAAATGTCGACCGGCGAAGTCAAGGTCAATGTCATTCATGCCGCAGTCGGTGCCATTACGGAATCGGACGTCAACCTGGCCGGAGCTTCGAAGGCGGTGATCATCGGCTTCAACACCCGGGCCGACGCAGGTGCGCGCAAAGCTGCGGAAAACCTTGGTGTCGATATCCGTTACTACAACATCATTTACGACGCTGTCGATGAAGTGAAGGCCGCGATGTCCGGCATGTTGTCGCCGGAGAAGAAGGAAAGCGTCATCGGCCAGGTCGAGATCCGCCAAGTGTTCCGCATTTCCAGAGTCGGTGCCGTAGCTGGTTGCATGGTGCTTTCAGGAATTGTCAAACGCAACGCATCGGTTCGCGTGCTGCGCAATAATGTCGTTATCCATACCGGCGAACTTGAATCGCTGAAGCGCTTCAAAGACGATGTGCGCGAGGTGAAGGAAGGCTTCGAGTGCGGCCTGAATCTGAAGAACTTCAACGATATCAACGAAGGCGATCTCCTGGAAGTGTTCGAAATCCAGGAAGTCGCCCGGACGCTGTAAGGGATGGCGAAGGAGTTTTCCCGTTCCAGCCGGGTTTCGGAGCAGATCCACCGCGAACTCTCCGAACTGATCCGGCTGGAGATCAAGGATCCACGGGTCAGCGCCAAGATAAGCCTGGTGACGCTGACCGATGTCGAGGTGACAGCGGATTACGCCCACGCCAAGGTGTTCTACACCACGCTTGCTGGCGAGGAACACCGCCAGGAAATTGAAAGGGGACTCAAGCACTCCGCCGGTTTTTTGCGGCGGGAGTTGGGGCGGCGTATTCGTATCCACCATATTCCCGAGCTGCACTTCGTCTATGACGCCTCGGTCGAACGCGGTACGCGTCTGTCCAACCTGATCGACGCGGCAGTGAAGTCCGACGAAGGTCACCACGACGAGTGAACAAGCCGCGTCGTGCTCCCCGTCGCCGTGTCGACGGCGTCCTGTTGCTCGACAAACCGCTCGGCATCACTTCAAGTGCGGCGTTGCAAAAAGCACGCTGGCTGTATAACGCTGCCAAGGCCGGGCACACGGGCACCCTCGATCCGCTGGCAACCGGCTTGTTGCCGCTTTGTTTTGGCGAGGCGACCAAGTTTGCGGGCGAATTGCTGGATGCCGACAAGTCCTACCGCGCCACCTTGCGGCTGGGCGTCACGACCGACACCGCCGATGCGGAAGGACGCGTGCTGGCGACGCGTCCGGTTGCGGTGACCGAACTACAGTGGCGTACCGCCACGGCTGACTTTCGTGGCGAAATTGAGCAGATACCGCCGATGTACTCGGCGTTGAAGCGCGACGGCAAGCCGTTGTACGAATATGCCCGCGCGGGTATCGAACTGGAACGCGAACCGCGCCGCGTGACCATACAGCGGCTCGAACTGATTTCGCTCATCAATGACGAAGTCGTCATCGACGTCGATTGCAGCAAAGGCACCTATGTGCGGACGTTGGCGGCTGACATCGGCGAGGCGCTCGGTTGCGGCGCGCATCTGACGGCATTGCGGCGGACCCGCATTGGCGATCTCGACTTGGTCGGTTCGATCACCCTGGCGGAGCTGGAACAGTTGTCGGTCGAGGCCAGGGACGCCCGCCTGTCGCCGGTCGATGCGCTCCTGGCCAACGTGGCGACGGCAAGCCTTGACGCTCAGGAAACCGCGCGCGTGCTGCATGGGCAGGGCATTCGTTGGGAAGGCGTGTCGGGAAAGCGCTACCGCCTCTATGCCGCCGACAAGGGTGTTTTTTTGGGCTTGGCCGAACAATCACTGGACGGTTGGCTGAACCCGTCTCGTCTGGTCGTTACCGACCAGCCACAGGCCGTCAAAAGCGCCGAAAGCAGTTGAGTTTAGCGGGGCCCGCCCGCTATAATGCCGGCCTTCGTTCAAGCTTGGGCGAAGGGTTGGGCGCAGGGCTCTATCAAACCGGGGCGGCGCCTGTTTTCAGAAGCGTTTGAGAGAGAAAATAAATGGCAATTACGACTACCGAAAAGGCGAAGATCGTCGCCGACTACCAACGTGCTACCGGCGACACGGGTTCTCCCGAAGTCCAGGTTGCGCTGCTTACCGCGCGCATCAACGACCTGACCGGTCATTTCAAGGAACACGTCAAAGATCACCACTCCCGTCGCGGCCTGCTTAAGATGGTCAGCCAGCGGCGCACCATGCTCGATTACCTGAAGCGCACCAACGCCGACAGTTACCGTGCGCTGATCGAACGTCTCGGCCTGCGCAAGTAAGCTGGCCACGACGATGATGCCGGCGATCGCCGAAGCAGTCTCCGGTATCCATTGAACTCGCCGGCGCGGCCATGATGGTCGCGCCGGTTTTGCTTTTCTGAAAGGAAATTTTGTGCTGACACCGATCAAAAAGACCTTCGCTTACGGCGCGCATACCGTGACGATGGAAACGGGCGAGATTGCCCGTCAGGCCAATGGCGCCGTGATGGTCAATATGGACGATACCGTCATTCTTGCGACCGTCGTGGCAAAGACCGAGGCCAAGGCCGGCCAGGACTTCTTCCCGCTGACCGTCGACTACGTCGAAAAGGTCTATGCCGCCGGCCGCATCCCCGGTGGTTTCTTCAAGCGCGAAGGGCGTCCCTCCGAGAAGGAGACATTGACGTCCCGCCTGATCGACCGCCCGATTCGCCCGCTGTTTCCCGAGGGCTTCTACAACGAAGTCCAGGTCATCATCCATGTGCTGTCGAGTAATCCCGAGATCGATCCGGACATTCCGGCGATGATCGGTGCCTCCGCCGCACTGGCGATTTCCGGCATTCCGTTCGACGGCCCGATCGGCGCTGCCCGCGTCGGCTACATCAACGACCAGTACGTGCTTTGCCCGACGCTGAGCCAACTGCCAGAGAGCCAACTCAACTTGGTGGTCGCCGGTACCGCCGCTGCGGTGCTGATGGTGGAATCCGAAGCCAAGCAGCTTTCCGAAGAAGTGATGCTCGGCGCCGTCGTCTTCGGCCATGACCAGATGCAATCCGCCATCAAGGCCATCAACGAACTGGTCGAAGTGGCTGGCAAGCCGGAGTGGCAATGGCAGGCGCCGTCCAAGAACGAGGCACTGATCGCCAAGGTCGCGGGCCTGGCAGAAGCCGAATTGCGTGAGGCCTACCGGATCATTAGCAAGCAGGCCCGTACCCAGAAGTGCCGTGAAGTGACCAAGATGGTTACTGAGGCAATCTGCGTCGGCGACGGGGCGCCGGATGCCACGGATGTCGGCAACCTGATCTTCGAACTCGAAGCCAAGATCGTGCGTAGCCAGATCCTGAATGGCGAGCCGCGCATTGACGGTCGCGATACACGTACCGTGCGGCCGATTACGGTGCGTACCGGCGTACTGCCGCGTACCCATGGCTCGGCGTTGTTTACGCGCGGCGAGACCCAGGGCTTGGTAATTGCTACGCTGGGCACCGGTCGCGACGAGCAGATCATCGACGCGCTCCAGGGCGAATATCGCGATCGTTTCATGCTTCACTACAACATGCCCCCGTTCGCCACCGGTGAAACCGGCCGCGTCGGTAGCCCGAAGCGCCGCGAGATCGGCCATGGCCGCCTAGCCAAGCGCGCGTTGCTGGCGGTGCTGCCTTCCCCCGAAGAGTTCGGCTATTCGATGCGCGTGGTATCCGAGATCACCGAATCGAACGGTTCGTCTTCCATGGCCTCCGTCTGCGGCGGTTCGCTGGCGCTGATGGACGCCGGTGTGCCCCTGAAGGCGCATGTGGCCGGCATCGCCATGGGTCTGATCAAGGACGGCAACCGCTTTGCCGTGCTGACCGACATCCTCGGCGACGAAGATCACCTCGGCGATATGGATTTCAAGGTGGCCGGCACCGACAACGGTATTACCGCGCTGCAAATGGACATCAAGATCCAGGGCATCACCAAGGAGATCATGCAGGTTGCCCTGGCCCAGGCCAAGGAAGCCCGGCTGCACATTCTCGACATCATGAAGAGTTCCGTCTCAGGCCATCGCGGTGAAGTATCCACTTTTGCGCCGCGTATGATCAACATGAAGATCAATCCCGAGAAGATTCGTGACGTCATTGGCAAGGGTGGTGCCGTCATCCGTGCGCTGACCGAGGAAACCGGCTGCGTGATCGACATTGAGGACGACGGCAGCATCACGATCGCCTCCGTCAACGCCGATGCCGCGCAAGTGGCGAAAAAGCGTATCGAAGACATCACGGCGGAAGTCGAAGTGGGCAAGATCTACGAAGGCCCGGTGCTGCGTCTGCTCGATTTCGGTGCCATCGTTCAGGTTCTGCCGGGCAAGGATGGCCTGCTGCATATCTCCCAGATCGCCAACGAACGCGTCAATGCGGTCAGCGATCACCTGAAGGAGGGGCAGGTGGTGAAAGTCAAAGTCATCGAAACCGACGACAAGGGCCGTATCCGGCTGTCCATGAAGGCGTTGCTCGCTGACGGACATGGCGACACCCCGGCCGCACAATAAGCAGCCGAAATGCACAACAAAAAAGGACGCCTCGGCGTCCTTTTTTGTTTCTGTCAGCCGCGAGCGAAAAACTACTTCGCCATCTGTTTTTCCCGGCGTTCTTCCAGTTCCTTGCAGTCGATGCACAGTGTGGCGGTCGGTCGTGCTTCAAGGCGCTTGAGGCCGATCTCGACGCCGCAACTGTCGCAGTAACCGTATTCGCCCGCATCGATGTGGGCGATCGATTCGTCGATCTTCTTGATCAGTTTGCGCTCGCGGTCACGATTACGTAGTTCGAGAGCGATATCAGACTCTTGGCTGGCACGATCATTGGGATCGGCGAAGACGGTCGCTTCATCCTGCATCGTTTGAACCGTGCGTTCGATGTCACCAGCAAGTTCTCCCTTCAGGGATTCCAAGATGGTCCGAAAGTGCCCCAATTGCTTGGGGTTCATGTATTCCTCACCCTTCTTTGCAGCGTAGGGCGGAAACTGTTTGTGCAGGAAATCCTCGGCCATGCTCTTTCTAGTCCGTAGACGAAAAATGATGCTTTATAAAGGAAACAGGCGCCTGCTGCAAGACAATTGTCAGTCGCGGAATAATCAAGCCTGTTGTCGTCGGGTGAAGTCAGTTGACGGTGATTTTTTCCCCTTGCTATAAACAGTCTGCGGAATTCGGTTGCTGCATTCCATTGTTGGGTGTGGACGGATTCCTGCCATCCATGCTGACGAAAGGAAATCGCTCCATGAACAAGACCGAATTGATCGAGCAGATTGCAAACTCCGCCGATATTTCCAAAGCATCGGCAGGTCGGGCGCTTGATGCGGCCATCGTCGCCGTTACGACTTCTCTCAAGAAGGGGCAGACTGTGACGCTCGTTGGTTTCGGGAGCTTTTACGTCGGCAATCGTGCAGCCCGTAGCGGCCGCAACCCCCGCACAGGCGACGCGATCAAGATCAAGGCGGCGAAGGTGCCAAAGTTTCGCGCCGGCAAGGGGCTTAAGGATGCCGTCAATTGATATACTGGCGCCCGCAAGTCGTGATCAACGTTGCANNGTTCGAGCCCGTCAGCACCCACCAACGGCCGATTCTTGCTAAGTTGCGGCGCTTTAGTACTTGGCCATTGAGCTACGTTACCCGCGTAAGATGGCTGTTGTGGTGACCTGGCGGTCTGTACAAGCAAGGCCGATACTGACTCCGTTCCGTATTTTGCTTGCGGCGGCCGGCGCCGGTGTTGTCGCTTGGCTTCTGTTCAGCTTGTTGCCTGTCTAGACGACATGTCCTTTTATCCGCGCTCCCTCCTTCGGTTGGTGTTGATTGGCAATCTGCTCATGATGCTGCCACTGCTGGCAGCGATCATTTACGCAGCAATCACCGTCGCTCGAATCACCGAGCAGAGTGAATTGATGGCGGGCGAGGCAAACCGGGCCGGCCAGATTAGCTGGGAACTGCCCGAAGATCTGCGCCACATGGATCGTATTCTTCGACAGTATGGTGTGCTGGGCGACTCCAGCTTGCTCGACGATTACGCGTCGACTCGTCAAGAATGGCGTCGACGAGCCGAGCGGTTTATGGATATTCCGCTCATGAGCAGTCTGGTCAGTCGTGTTCAGGACATGCTTTCGGTGGAAGAGACGGCCTATCGGCAACTAGGCGGCAGCGGGGCGCGTTTGGATCAGGTACAGACGATTGTCACGGGGTTGGTCGAACGAAGCGTGGTGATGGCTGACGAGGCCGGACGCATTGTGGATGCAGAGCGAACGTCGTTTCGTACTCGTGCTGCGGAGTTGCGTCAGCGCCTGATGATCGGAATTGCCGCGGCTCTGGCCACAGCCGTGGTATTGATGTTGCTTGGCCGCAGACTCATGGCACGGCTGCTGTCGCGGGTGGAGTTGGCGGTTCAGGCGTTGGGGGAAGGGCAGCTTGACCGCGCAATCCAACTGCGGGGGCCTGATGACCTTAAGCGTATCGGCGAGCGATTGGAGTGGCTGCGATGCCGGCTGCGCGAACTCGAGGAACAACGCACACGCGTGCTTCGGCATGTTTCACATGAGCTGAAAACCCCGCTGGCGGCTCTGCGCGAGGGTTCAAGTTTGTTGTCTGACCAAGTGGCGGGGAGTCTGACCGCCCAGCAAACCAGGATCGTCGGTATCATGCATGCCAATGCCCTGCGTCTACAGACCCTGATTGACGGATTGCTCAGGCTCCAGCGGGCTGAGCATGCACTGGATAGATTCGAGCGCGTTGAACTTCGGTTTGACGATGTTATTCAGCAGGTATTGGCTACGCATCAGTTGGCTGTTCGCGACAGACGTTTGCGGATCATGGGTACCTTGGCACCATTGGCAGTGACGGGGGGGCGAGAGGAGATGACGACCATCGTGAGCAACATTGTTGCCAACGCCATCAAGTATTCTCCCGCAGGAGGCACGATAAGTTTGTCTCTGAGCCGGGATGGCGATCAGGCAGTGTTTGACGTGAGCGACGAGGGGCCCGGAGTACCGATTGCCGACCGGGCGAAGATATTCGAGCCGTTCTATCGAGCACGCGGAACGGAAAAAAGCGTGGCGGGTACTGGTTTGGGTCTTGCGATCGCAAACGAGTTTGTGCACGCGCATCATGGCTTGCTGGCATTGATGGAATCGGCGGCGGGCGCTCATTTTCAAGTTCGCCTGCCCTTGAGTCGGGAGAATCCATGAAGTTTGGTACATCAGCCCTATGCACGGTGATGGTGATCGGCCTGGCCGGCTGCGCTTTGGTCCCAGAACGAAATGCCGAGTTGGGCCAAGTGGAGGAGCAATTGGCCTACTTCCATCGCCTGAGTGGGCAAACACAGGAAGTTCAACGTCGAGAGTTCAATGAATCAACCGTCGCCTTTGAAAAGACGCCAGACGACAGCAATCGGTTGCGGCTGGTGATGACCCTGATACTGCCAGGAGTTCCTTGGCGAGACGATTCCAGGGCCCTGAATCTTCTTGGTACCATGAAGATGCCGCCGTCGGAGCAGGCCTCCCCCAATCGTGATCTGGCGCGTTTGCTGGAGCGACTTGTCGGCGAGCGGATTCAGTTGCGGCGTGAAGAACAACGCAAGTGCGAGGTACAAAAGACGGACGAACATCGCAAGGCAGAGCTGCTTCAACAAAAGCTGGATGGAATGCGGGACGAATGCCGGAAGGCGGACGTCTTGCAGCAGAAGTTGGATGAGCTGCGCGATATCGATCGCAATCTGCGTAAGCGTCCGTTGCGGCGGAATGCGCCATGAAGTCGCTCGGGAACGTACTGGTTGTCGACGATGATGCCGACCTGCTGGACCTGATTGGCATGCGACTATCCGCGGCCGGATATTCAGTGACGCTAGCGGCATCCGGCGAGGAAGCGCTTCAATGTTTTCAAGCACAGCGCCCCCGCGCAGTAATTACCGATCTACGCATGGATGGCATGGATGGCCATGCGCTTTTCGCCCGTCTGCACGTAGAGGCGCCGACTGTTCCGGTGATCATTTTGACGGCCCATGGCACCATTCCGGACGCTGTGGCGGCCACTCAGCGCGGCGTCTTCGGCTTTCTTACCAAGCCCTTCGATAGCCGTGAATTGCTCGCCCGTGTTGCCGAGGCGGTCAAACTTTCCCCGACGATTGCTGCAACGGAGGCTGATGGGGCTTGGCGCTCCGGCATCATTTCCTCAAGTCCGCTCATGGACGAGGTACTTCGGCGGGCGCGACGTGCCGCTGAGGAAGATGGACCGTTGCTGATCATCGGGCCACGGGGAGTCGGGAAGGAAATGCTGGCACGGGCTATCCATAAGGCCAGTTCGCGTGCAGAGCGTCCATTCGAGGCGCTTGTCTGCGGTACCTTACCCCCAGATGGTTTCGAAGAAGCGCTGTTTGGCACGCCCAAGGGGCGCACCATGCAAGGGGGACTTCTCACGGCGGCAGCGGGGGGAACACTATTCATCGATGAGCTGGAAAGCCTCCCGCCGATCCTGCAAGCGCGTTTGCTGCCGCTGGCGCGCAAGGGCGACGGCCCATTCGGGGCGATGCGGGGCATCGGTCCGGATGTGAGAATTCTGGCGGCGAGTGAAGGCTTGTTGGATCGCGCCGTTCAGGAAGGAATGCTGCGTGCGGATCTCTACTACAGTTTGGCNNTTCTCTCCTGAAGCACTCAAACTGTTGCAGGAGGCGCCATGGCCGGGGAACGCGCGACAGCTGATGAACGTGGTCGGCCAGGCGATGCAGTTGTCGGTGGCTGCCGTGGTCCCCGCATCACTGGTCTCCCAGCTGTTGCGCGAAGAGAGCGAACGGGAAATGATTTGTTTCGACGAGGCGCGCAAGGGCTTCGAGCGCGATTATCTCGTGCGCCTCATGCAGACCACCAACGGTAACGTATCTCAGGCTGCTCGCATCGCTCAGCGCAATCGCACCGAGTTTTACAAGTTACTCGGGCGCCACGGCATTGACCCGGCGGCATTCAAGACCCAGACCTGACCGCTGCGACCCGGCCGGTAATCGGAAAAATGCAAAATGACCGCGGCAAATACCGCGGTTTTTTTATTTGGGCGGCCGATTTGGCTACAATCGGGGCAACAACCTCAATGACCGAATGGCAATGAAAAAGCCCAATCTTGCTGGGCAGCAAAATTGGGCTTAACACAATAAGGTGGCTCCCCGACCTGGGCTCGAACCAGGGACCTGCGGATTAACAGTCCGTCGCTCTACCGACTGAGCTATCAGGGAACATAAGAGGCGCGGATATTAGACATTTCGCCAAGAACCGTCAAGGTAAGTATGAACGATGAACTGATTTTTCTAAAGACTCCCTCGGGGGAGGATGCCGTGCGCAACCGCACCCGGCTGGTTCAGCGCAATCTCCGGATGGTGTTGATCTTGGTCGATGGCTTGACCGACGTCGCCGGGCTCAGGCAAAAAGCTGGCGATACGGTCATGATTGATGCCGCGCTGGCAGATCTGGAAAGGATTGGATTGATCAAGGCGGCAGCCACCCAACCCGGCAATTCGGATGGGCCGGTTACGGTACCGCTGACCGTGGTTGATTCCCTCACACACTATGCCGAGCCATCGGGCAATTTCTCGCAGGTTGAACCTGAAGAAACCGTATTTGCCGACGAGGAGCTTGCTGCGGTAGAGGGTTCCGGTTACGAGCCCATACGCGCAGAACCGACTCCGACGGAGAGTGAAAGGAAATCGCCGCTCAATTCGTTGACGAACTGGTGGGGTAGCGCGCAAAAACGCCGGGCGCAAGTGCGCGAAGAACGCATTTACGAAAAGGCTTACGGCCAGGACAGCCACACCCACGTCGGGATGACGGAAGTTCGGATCAGGCCTCCGCGAAAGAAGCGAACCAAAGTGGGGCGAATCGTTGCGATTGCGCTGTTGGCGGCTCTGGCTTTGGGCGTTCTGCGAACGCTTCTTTATCCTTACAACGAGTATCGGCCGGACATCGAGGCGCGCCTGTCGAAGATGCTTGATGACGAGGTTCGAATCGCCGCCGTCAAGGTCAGTTTCTTGCCTCAGCCAATGATCATGCTCGAAGGTGTCCGTGTCGGCGTCGACGCCTATGCGACCGCAGACATGATCCGCATGAAGCTGGAACCACGTTCGCTGCTGGAAGGACTTCGCTATCGAGAGGTCAAAGTGGAAGGACTCCACCTTCGAGGTTCCGGACTTGGCCGAGTGTCGCGATGGTTTCAGCCGGCCAACATGGGTGAGGTGCCGTTCGATCGTGTCGAAGTGGAGCGCATGTCGCTGGATCTTGGTTGGGGAAATCTCCGCAACTTGACAGGAACGGCTGAACTTGACAAAGAGCATGGCTTCGTCGGTTTCGTCGCACGAGCCTCGCAGGGCGATTTTCGTGCTGACGTGGTGCCACAGGCAACAGGGTTCAAGGTGTCAGCGAAGGCAAGCGAATGGACAGCGCCACTGGAACCGCCTGTGGCACTGGCCGCGCTGGATTTCGTCGGTACGCTGACGGCAGAACGTCTCGTTGTTGACAAGTTTGAGGCGCGCGCATACGACGGACTGATCAGCGGCAATGGCCTTGTCGCCGGGAATATGGCGTTCAAGCTGGCCTTGCGGCGTGCGGACGCCGGTAGGTTGCTGGAGGGTCTGCGGGCACCAGGCCTACTGGAGGGGAAAATGTCGGGCCAGGTGCAACTTGCCAACGATAGTTCATCGCTTAACTGGCTTAATCAGAGTACAAGGATGGAGGGGGCGGTGACTTTGACGCACGGCAGTCTGAAGCGGATGGATTTTGCCAGCGCACTTCGTTCCGGTGCGGAACAAGCCAGTCTTCAGCGCGGCGGTGATACGGGCTTCGAGGACCTCACAGGAAAGTTTTCGATGGATGCACGCTCGTTCCGGATCAGCAGCGTGAGGCTGGCTTCCGGGTTGATGCTGGCGTCCGGACAAGCGAGCATTGCCAGGCAAACCGGGATGATCACCGGGACGGCAAATGTCGAAATGAGGGGGAGTGCCAGCGCCCCGCGGGCGCTTATATCGATCTCTGGCAGCGCCAGCAATCCGGAATTGAAGGGCGGCCATTGACGAAAAACAACGTTTCTGCCGCTGCTGGTGGCAGAAACGTAGCTTTGCGCTCCGGGCCTTACCGAATGACCGTTGCGATGGCGTCCGCCACGTAGTCGATATTCTTGCTGTTTAGCGCGGCGAGACAAATTCGACCCGTGCTGACAGCGTAAATGCCGAATTCGGACCGCATGCGCTCGACTTGAGTTGCCGTCAAACCGGTGTAGGAGAACATGCCTCGCTGCTTCACCACGAAGGAAAAGTCCTGGGCGACACCGCGAGTCTTGAGCTTATCGACCAGTCCGACACGCATGGCACGGATACGATCGCGCATGCCGGCCAATTCCTCCTCCCACACCTTGCGCAGCTCGGGACTGGACAACACCGCAGCGACAACGGCACCGCCGTGGGTGGGCGGATTGGAGTAGTTGGTACGGATTACGCGCTTGACTTGCGAGAGCACGCGAGCTGATTCCTCCTTGCTCGCAGTCACGATGGAGAGTGCGCCTACGCGTTCACCGTAGAGAGAGAAGGACTTGGAGAAGGAACTGGACACGAAGAACTGAAGGCCCGATTCGGCAAATAGCTTGAGGGCCACGGCATCAGGCTCGATACCGTCGGCAAACCCCTGGTAGGCCATATCGACGAAGGCGATCAGATTCCGTTCGCGGATGGCCGCAACCACATCTTTCCACTGATCCGTGGTCATGTCGGCGCCGGTCGGGTTGTGGCAGCAGGCGTGCAGGACAACGATGGATCCCGCCGGCAGGCCAAGCAGAGAAGCCTTCATGCCGGCAAAGTTGATACCCCGGGTGCTAGCGTCGTAGTACGGGTAGTCCTCAACCTGGAAGCCGGCGGCCTCGAACAGTTGGCGGTGGTTTTCCCAGCTGGGGTCGGAGATATAGACCTTGGCAGCGGGAAACGCACGCTTCAGAAAATCGGCGCCGACCTTGAGTGCCCCCGTGCCGCCCAGACACTGTGCCGTGACGACGCGGCCTTCCGCCAAAAGGGAGGAGGATTCACCGAACAGGAGCTTCTGCACGGATTGGTTGTAGGCGACGGTTCCTTCGATCGGTTGGTAGCCGCGCGGTGGCATCGCTTCCAGCCGGGCTTTTTCGGCTGCCTTGACTGCAGCCAAGAGCGGGATCTTGCCGTCGTCACCGTAGTAGACGCCAACGCCCAAGTTCACTTTCTTGGCATTGGTTTCAGCGTTATAGGCCTCGGTCAGGCCCAGAATCGGATCGCGGGGTGCCATTTCAATGGCGGCGAAGACGGAAGTGCTCATTTCTGCTCCTGAAGGCGGTTTTGTACAGCAAACGCGCAATAATAACCGATTACATGAGCCGTCCCGGACGCTGCTTTTAATCGAAATTTCTGATGATGCCCGAGCAATTCGTCACCTTTCCAGGTAGCCCTTACCGCCTGCATCAGCCGTTTCTGCCGGCGGGTGATCAGCCTGAGGCCATTCGTCTCCTTGTCGAGGGCATTGGCGACGGTTTGTCGTACCAGACCTTGTTGGGCGTGACGGGATCTGGCAAGACTTACACCATGGCCAACGTGATCGCCCGCCTTGGCCGACCCGCCATGGTATTGGCACCCAACAAGACGCTGGCGGCGCAGCTTTATGCCGAGTTCCGGGAATTCTTTCCGGAAAATGCCGTCGAGTACTTCGTTTCCTACTATGACTACTATCAGCCGGAGGCCTATGTTCCGGCCCGCGATTTATTCATAGAGAAGGATTCTTCGATCAACGAGCATATCGAGCAGATGCGGCTGTCCGCCACCAAGAGCCTGCTCGAGCGGCGCGATGTGGTGATCGTTTGCACGGTCTCGGCGATTTACGGTATTGGCGATCCGGTGGATTACCACAGCATGATCCTGCATCTGCGGGAGGGAGAGAAGCAGGGGCAGCGAGACATCATCAGGCGTTTGTCGGAGATGCAGTACGAGCGCAACGATATCGACTTCCACCGAGGCACCTATCGGGTCCGAGGCGACGTGATCGACGTATTCCCGGCCGAGAATGCGGAGAGCGCGATACGCATCGCCCTGTTTGACGACGAAGTCGAGTCCCTGACCCTGTTTGACCCACTGACTGGACACATCCGACAGCGGCTTGGCCGTTTTACCGTCTTTCCGTCCAGCCACTATGTCACGCCTCGGGCAACGGTACTCAAGGCCGTTGAAGCCATCAAGGCCGAGTTGCGGGAGCGAACGGAGTTTTTCTACAAGGACCAAAAACTGGTGGAGGCNNTCGCGTCACCTGTCCGGCCGCAAACCTGGCGAACCGCCGCCGACGCTGATTGACTACCTGCCTCCTGATGCACTGATGTTCATCGACGAATCACATGTGTCGATTCCACAAGTCGGCGGCATGTACAAAGGCGACCGCTCGCGCAAGGAAAACCTGGTCAATTACGGATTCCGTTTGCCATCTGCCCTCGACAACCGACCGCTCAAGTTTGAGGAATTCGAGCACCTGATGCCACAAACTACTTTCGTCTCCGCAACGCCGGCGGAATACGAAAGGACTCACCAAGGCCAGGTGGTGGAACAGGTGGTGCGGCCAACGGGCCTCATCGATCCGGAGGTGATCGTTCGTCCGGCCGTTACCCAGGTGGACGACTTGCTGTCCGAAATCAAGAAGCGGGTGGCGCAGGGCGAACGGGTGCTGGTGACCACGCTGACCAAACGCTTGTCCGAGCAACTGACCGAATTCCTCAGGGACAACGGTGTCCGTGTCCGGTACCTGCATTCCGACATCGATACCGTGGAGCGAGTGGAAATCATTCGCGATCTGCGCCTGGGTGAGTTCGACGTTCTGGTGGGCATCAACCTGCTGAGAGAGGGGCTGGATATTCCTGAGGTTTCTCTGGTTGCGATTCTGGATGCCGACAAGGAGGGCTTCCTGCGGTCCGAGCGATCGTTGATTCAGACCATGGGGCGTGCAGCTCGCCACTTGCATGGCACGGCAATTCTCTATGCGGACCGAATCACCGAGTCCATGAAACGCGCCATGGCAGAAACCGGGCGCCGCCGGCTCAAGCAGATCGCCTATAACACCGAGCACGGCATTACGCCCCGGAGCGTAACGAAACGCATCAAGGACATGATCGACGGCGTCTACGATGCCGATACGGCTGTTCGGGAGTTGAAGGCGGCGCAGGAGGCGGCGAAATACGAGGCCATGAGCGAGAAGAGTCTGGCGCGTGAGATCAAACGTCTGGAAAAGGCGATGCAGGACCATGCCAAGAATCTTGAATTCGAAGAGGCCGCCGCCGCTCGCAACGAGCTTTTCAAGTTACGGGAAATGGTCTTTGGTGCGGGTGCGCACGACCACGTGGACAAGTAATTTCCTCGGTCCCGGCTGACGGGAACCTGCGGCAACGGAACTACAGGTTGTGCTTCAGCGCACCGGCAGCATGCCCTGCGCGAGGACGAAGGCAATGATCTCCGGCAATCCCTGGCCGGTCTTCATGTTGGAGAAAATGAAGGGGCGCGCGCCACGCATCTTCTTCGCGTCTCGATCCATCACTTCCAGCGAGGCGCCGACCATGGGCGCGAGGTCGATCTTGTTGATTACCAAGAGGTCCGACTTGGTGATGCCCGGCCCGCCCTTGCGCGGGATCTTGTCGCCGGCGGCGACGTCGATCACATAGAGCGTCAGGTCGGAAAGCTCCGGGCTGAAGGTGGCGGCGAGGTTGTCGCCGCCGCTTTCGATGAAGACGATCTCCAGGCCGGGAAAGCGCGCATTGAGCCGGTCGACGGCTTCCAGGTTGATCGAGGCATCCTCGCGGATCGCCGTGTGCGGGCAGCCGCCGGTCTCGACGCCGATGATGCGCTCCGGCGCCAGCGCGGCGTTCTTGACCAGGAACTGCGCATCCTCTTCCGTGTAGATGTCGTTGGTGACGGCGGCGATTTCGTACTTGTCGCGCAGCTTCTGACAGAGGGCGAGGGTGAGGGCGGTCTTGCCGGAACCGACGGGGCCGCCGATGCCGATGCGGAGTGCTTGTTTCATGATCTGAACAGTCGTGAGTATTGGGTTTCGTGGCGCGCGCAGGCAATGGCGAAGCCCGGCGCGAAGTTGCTGTAGCTTTCCTCGTCGAGCGCGAGCGCGCGTTCGACGATGGCCGGAATGCGGCCGCCGATCTCCAGCAGGATGCGCTGGCCCGCGGCCTGACCGAGCGGCACGGCCTTCAGCGCCGCCATGGTCTGGTTCTCGGTCCAGCTCCACAGCCAGGCGGTGAGTGCATCGGCAGGCGCGATGTCCCACTTTGCGGCGAGGCTGCTCCACACGGCGGGGAAAGTCAGTCCTGGCGGTACGCCACCCTCGCGGAGATCGTCGATCAGCTTGCGCAGCGAGTGGCTCATCTGCAAGGTCTCGGCGCGCAGCTCGGCGGTCTCGCGGCTGGCGAGGTACTGCGCGTCGAGTTCGGCGAGTGTGGCTTCATCGGCCGCCATCATGCTTGCCAGCATCGGCGCCTCGTAGCGGCCGAGGTTCCATTCGAGCTGGTCGCCGATCCAGACTAATGCCGTCGCCTCGTCCTTCACCGTGCCGGCCTCGACCGCCCACTCTATTCCCTCCGAGTAGGTGTAGGCCCCGACCGGCAGCGCGGGGCTGGCGAGTTGCAGCAGGCGCGCGAGATTCATTTGCAAAAGTGATCGTGGATGCGCGGGCCGCGACCTTCGCCGTCGCTGCTGTGGCCGTGCGGGTGGGCTCCATACGCACCGCTCTCCGGCTCGAAGGGCGCCTCGATCTCGGCAACGGGCAGGCCGAGGCCGCGCACCATCTCGCCCAGCACATGGTCGGCGCCGAAGCGCAGCTTGCCCGGCAGCAGATGCACGGCGACGTGCCGGTTGCCGAGGTGGTAGGCGGCCTTGGCCAGCAGCAGCGGATCGTCCGTTGTCGCTTCCATCAGCATCTCGGGCGCGGCGACCACTTCGATCACCGTACCGTCGTTGGCGGCCAGCTTGTCGCCGCCGCGCAGCACGGTGCCGCGCTCCATGAATAGGCCTACTTCCTCGCCGCTCAGGAGGCGCGTGCGCAGCCGGCTCTTGCAGCGCGCCTCGAAGCTCAGCACCAGATGGGCGTCGGCCTTCGAATTGCCTTCAGCTCGTTTCTCGATTAGATGCATGGCTAGAACAGGAAGTAGCGTTGCGCCATCGGCAGCACCTGCGCCGGTTCGCAGACCAGCAGTTCGCCATCGGCGCGCACCGCGTAGGTTTCGGTGTCGACCTCGATCACCGGCGTGACACCGTTGTGCACCATGTCGGCCTTGCGCAGCTTGCGGCAGCCACTCACCGCCTCCAGCGGCTTGGCGAGGTTCAGCGAGCGCACCGCCGGGTTGGTCAGCGCCGCCTGCGAAACGAAGGTGAGCGAGGTCCTGAGGCCGCCCGCGAAGCTGCCGAACATCGGCCGGTAGTGCACCGGCTGCGGCGTCGGGATCGAGGCGTTGGGGTCGCCCATCGCCGCCGCCGCGATCATGCCACCCTTGAGAATCAGGCTGGGCTTGACGCCGAAGAAGGCCGGCTTCCACAGCACCAGGTCGGCCAGCTTGCCGACTTCGATGGAGCCAACCACGTGGCCGATGCCGTGGGTAAGCGCCGGGTTGATGGTGTACTTGGCGATGTAGCGCTTGATGCGCTGGTTGTCGTTCCTCACCGTATCTTCCTTCAGCGCGCCGCGCTGCACCTTCATCTTGTGCGCGGTCTGCCAGGTGCGGATGATCACCTCACCGACGCGGCCCATGGCCTGCGAATCCGACGACATCATCGAGAACGCCCCTAGGTCGTGCAGGATGTCCTCGGCGGCGATGGTCTCGCGGCGGATGCGCGACTCGGCGAAAGCGATGTCCTCGGCGATGCTCGGGTCCAGGTGATGGCACACCATCAGCATGTCGAGGTGCTCGTCGATGGTGTTGCGCGTGTAGGGCATGGTCGGGTTGGTCGAGCTGGGCAGCACGTTGGGCAGCCCGGCCGCCTTGATGATGTCCGGCGCGTG
>PMIH01000037.1:6863-7301 GCA_003158255.1 Rhodocyclaceae bacterium | reverse complement strand
CAGCGTTTATCCGTTCGACAGCGATGATCCGGATACGTTGCTGCGGCACGCCGACCAGGCGATGTATCTGGCCAAGGAGACCGGCAGGAACCGCTACTGTCTGTGCGAGGTGAAGCGGCAATCCGGATCCGGCGCCACGCCCTCGATCGGTCACGCCATCGCCGAGTGACGCCGGATCCGCCCGTTGGCGGGCGGCATGGTGCGTTGCGTTAGAATCCGCAGTTCGCTATTTCCTTCCTCTGGTCCGCCCCATGAAACACATTGTCGACGACGTCCGCATCAAGGAAATCAAGGAACTTTCGCCGCCAGCACACTTGCTGCGCGAGTTTCCCGCTGCCGAGCCAGCGGCGACCGTGACCTACGAGGCGCGGGCGGCCATTCACCGCATCCTGCATGGTTCCGACGATCGGCTGCTGGTCGTCGTCGGCCCCTGTTCGA
>PMIH01000037.1:0-6828 GCA_003158255.1 Rhodocyclaceae bacterium | reverse complement strand
GACCTCATCAGCTGGGGCGCCATCGGTGCTCGCACGACCGAGTCGCAGGTGCATCGCGAACTGGCGTCCGGCCTTTCCTGCGCGGTCGGTTTCAAGAACGGAACCGACGGTAACATCAAGATCGCGGTCGATGCCATCAAGGCGGCGGCCGCGACGCACCACTTCCTGTCGGTGACCAAGGCGGGCCACTCGGCCATCGTCTCCACCAACGGCAACGAGGACTGCCACGTCATCCTCCGCGGCGGCAAGCATCCGAACTTCGACTCGGCCAGCGTCGATGCCGCCTGCGTCGAGCTTGGCAAGTCAGGCCTGGCGGCACGGGTGATGGTCGACTTCTCGCACGCCAACAGCCGCAAGGACTACAAGAAGCAGATTGAGGTTGCGCATGACATTGCCGGCCAGCTCGCCGGTGGCGAAGACCGCGTTTTCGGCGTGATGGTGGAATCGCATCTCAAGGAAGGCCGGCAGGACCTCAAGCCCGGCATCGCACTCGACCATGGCGTCTCGATCACCGACGCCTGCATCGGTTGGGAGGACACGGTCGCGGTATTCGACGTGCTGGCCGAGTCCGTGCGCAAGCGCCGGCTGGCACTAGCCACGGCCTAGCGTCTATCCGCGCGGGAACTCGACAATGACCTGAAGGCCGCTGCCATTGTCGCCTGCTGCCAGGCGGGTCGTCGCGCCATGTCGCTCGGCGATGCGCGCGACGATGGAGAGCCCGAGGCCGCTGCCCTCGGTATCCTGCCCCGCCAGACGCCGGAAGCGATCGAACACGCGCTCCCGCTCGGCGGGCGGAATGCCTGGGCCGGTGTCCGTGACCGTCAATAGGCTTGGCGCCACGGCGACGGTAACGCAGCCGCCCATAGGCGAGTAGCGGATAGCATTGTCGACGAGATTGCGCAACAGGATGCGCAGCATGTCGGCGCGGCCCGCTACAGTCGTCGGCACGGCCTCCAGTTCAAGCACGACTTCCTTCTCCAGCGCCTGGGCGCCGTGATCGGCACAAACTTCCTCGGCCAGGCTATCCAGTCGAACTGCCGCGGCCGGTACGATGTTCTCGGGATCGAGTCGTGCCAGTGTCAGCAGCTGATCGACCAGGCGTCCGGCGCGCCGGCTGCTGGTGATCATCTGCGCCGTGGCATGGCTGCGTTCGGCATCGTCGCGGGCGCGCAGGATGACCTGCGCCTGCGCCGCCAGCGCCGCCAGCGGCGTACGCAGCTCGTGGGCTGCATCGGCGGTGAATTGCCGCTCCGATTCCAACGTTTTTTCGACACGACCGAACAGATTGTTGATGGCCTCGATCAGCGGCCGGATTTCCTTCGGGGCGGTCGACGGCGTCACCGGGTGCAGGCGATCGGGCGCGCGGGCGGCAATCTGTTCCGCCACCGCGTCGAGCGGTGCCAGGCCGCGTCGTGTCGCCAGCCAGACCCAGGCACCCAGCAGCGGCAGGCCCACCAGCGCCGGCGCGATCAGGCGCCAGACAACGCGGTTGATGAACTCCTGGCGTTCATCCTTGCTTTCCTCGACTTGTTCTTCCCGCTCGCTCACGAACATCTCGTCCATTTCGTGATGGACGTAGAAGTAACTCCACACCACCGTGCCCAGCCAGCAGACCGTCAGGCCGCCCAGCAGCAACATCAACAGGCGGCGGCGCAGCGAAAACCAGCGCGTCGTGCTCACAGCTTGGGCACGGTGTAGCCGACGCCGCGCAGCGTCTTGATGAAATCGGCGCCGAGCTTCTTGCGCAAGTGATGGATGTGTACTTCGAGCGCATTGCTATCGGGCTCGTCGCGCCAGCCGTAGATTGAGCTTTCGATTTGCGTCCGAGTCATCACGCGGCCGGCGTTTTCCAGCAGCGTGTGCAGTACGGAGTATTCGCGCGCCGACAGTTCGACCCGGGAGTCAGCCATGGTGACACGCCGACTGGCGGGATCGAGCGCCAGTGCGCCATGACGCAGAACCGGCTGGGCGCGGCCGGCGGCGCGGCGTGCCAGGGCGCGAACGCGCGCGGCGAGTTCGTCCAGATCGACGGGCTTGACCAGATAGTCGTCGGCGCCGGCGTCGAGTGCGGCGATCTTGTCGATGGTGGCGTCGCGTGCTGTCAGGATCAGGGCCGGCAGCGACTGGCCGCGGGCGCGCAGGCGGTGCAACAGGTCCATGCCGGAGAGTCGCGGCAAACCGAGGTCAAGCACCAGCAGGTCGAAAACTTCCGTTGCCAGCACGTGATCGGCGGTGTTGCCATCCTTCACCCAATCCACGGCAAAGCCAGCCTGGCGCAGGCCAACCATCAGGCCGTCGCCAAGCTGCGGATCGTCTTCGACCAGGAGAATGCGCATCACGCCATTCTACCGGCTGAGCAGCCACGCCACTGCGGCCACCCAGACGATCAGCGCGATGGCGGCGAACGGCCGAGCGCCGGCAATGGCGTCGTTGGCATAGCCGCGCTTCATGCCGGTGACCATGGTGCGTGGCAGATTCTCGTGGTGCTTGATGCTGCCGACGAGCACCCCGGCCAGATGGACGAGCACGACAGCCAGCATGGCATTGGCCAGACCCTCGTGAAATGCTTCTGTCAACTTGCCGCCGATCTCCTGGTAATTCAGCCAGCCGGCGGCGCTGGTGGCGAGCGCCAGCACCAGCAGCAGGACGATGGCCAGGCCGCCAGCGGGATTGTGGCCGATGTGGTGTTCCGGTTTGGGGCCGAGCAGGCTTTTCAGATAAGCCCATGCGGCCGACGGATTCCAGACGAAGTCGGCGAAGAGGGCATAGCGTGTGCCGATCAATCCCCACAGCAAACGAAACAACACCACGCCGACCACGGTGCCGCCGGCGAGAACATGAATAAGTCGCCATTCCTCGCTTTCGCCAGTGATCCAGGCCAGCACGAAGCCGCCCGCAAGCAGCCAATGACCGACTCGCGTCGGCAGATCCCACACCAGTACATCACCTTTAGTCGTGCTCATGGCGATACCCTCCGGGCATACGGATCTCGCGCTCGCTGAAGCTGCCGGCTTCAGCACGAGGATGGCAGGCGGCGCAGTTGGCAGCGCTGCCGACCTGCTTGTCCTTCCAGACGGCAGCAGGAACTTCGTCGTGCTTGTGGCGGAACCAGTCGGTGAAAGTCAGTCGTGGTGGTACGCCAGCGCCCATAGTGCGACGGCCGGAACCAGCGTTTCTGATCAGAAAATCTTCAATCGGGCGACGCGTCTTTTCGTCGAGTGTGGCGTTGTCGCCATAGTGCTTGTCAAGCCCGCCCATAACCCGACGCCAGTCGTCCGCCGACAATAGTGCCGGCGGAAAAGCCAGATGGCAACTGCCACACTCGGCTTTGAAGGCCGGCGGCGCATCGGCGGGAATCGGCATGCGATCAGCCAGGGCGGGGAACGAGATCAGGCCCATGGCCACCAGTGCAAGCGTGCGTTGCATGTCAGCGTTTCTCCATCAAGAAAGCAACGAAGTCGGCCTTCTCGGCGGTCGAGCATTCGCGCCCGACGACTTCCTTGCAGTTGCGCGTAAACCACTTCTCGACTTTGGCCGGATCGGTAAAGCGATCGGCATTGGCAACGGGGGCGAG
The DNA here is from genome assembly GCA_003158255.1 of Rhodocyclaceae bacterium. Taxonomy (GTDB): domain Bacteria; phylum Pseudomonadota; class Gammaproteobacteria; order Burkholderiales; family Rhodocyclaceae; genus Fen-999. The sequence continues at coordinate 3,254 of PMIH01000037.1, read as the reverse complement.
CGGCTTGATGTCCTTGCCGGTAATCGCGTGACGGCCAGATTGGGCTGGCTGCTCGGTGTGGCAGGCCGCACAGGCCGGCATCTTCTCGGAGACGCCGAACTTGCGTGAATAGAACTCGCCGCCGCGCTGGGCGGACGGCTGGAAGCCGGCGGCCTGCGTCGCGGCGTAGCCATCTGCTATCTGGCGCGGCGTCTCGGCGGCGGCAAATCCGCAAGTCGCCAGCAGTGCCAGAGGAATGACGTGTTTCATGATCCGACTCCATGACGTATGGAACATGGGACGGATTGTGCGACGTCAGTCTTAGGGCTTCCTTAGCAACACCTTAAGCAGGGATTAATTGCCGGAACGGCGCAGGGCACCTGAACGATAGGCCTCCGAGGCGCCCTGGTAGTAGCTGATCGCCTCGTCGAGCAGTCGCTTGCCCTTCTCGTCGGCCGGCAGTTCCTTGCCGCTGACCGAATCAACCAGCCGCCAGCGCCGCTGCGGGCGCAACTCCACCAGTACGCCGTCTTCCAGATAGCCGACGGTCTGGTAGTTAGCGAGAAAGGCACGCGGGTGATGCGGTCCTTCGGCGATGATGTCGTGGCCGAAGAAATGCGAGCGATAGCTGAAGTCGAGCAGCGCCAGCAGCGTCGGTGCGACGTCGATCTGCGAAGCGAGCGTATCGACGCGCTGCGGCGCGATCTGGCCGGGCGCGTAGATGATCAGCGGGATCAGGAACTGTTCGACCGGCAGGTCGGTCTTGCCACGGCCGGAGGCAGTGTGGTCGGCGACAATGACGAACATCGTGTTGGCGAACCACGACTTGGTGCGCGCGCGGTCGATGAAATCGCCGATCGCCCAGTCAGTGTACTTCACCGCGCCCTCGCGGCCGGTGCCGGAAGGAATGTCGATGCGGCCGTCGGGGTAGGTGAACGGCCGGTGGTTCGAGGTGGTCATGATATGGGCGAAGAAAGGCCTGCCCGCTGCCTGCCGCTGATCCAGTTCATTCAGCGCCTGCGTGAACAAGTCCTCGTCGGCCACACCCCAAATGTTCTCCATGTGGATGGCATCTTTTGGAATGGCCGTGCGGTCGACGACCGTATAGCCATTGCCGCCAAAGAATTCGGCCATGTTATCGAAGTAGCCATAGCCGCCGTAGAGGTAGAGCGGCTCGTAGCCGCGTTCGGCAAAGATCTCGCCGAGGGTGAATAGATGGTCGTTGTGCGGCCGCTTGACGATGGAATTGCCCGGCGTCGGCGGCATCGACAGCGTTAGCGCTTCCAGGCCGCGCACGGTGCGCGTGCCAGTGGCATAGAGCCGCGTGAAGAGGAGGCCATCGGCGGCGAGCTTGTCCAGACGCGGTGTCAGATTTTCCTTGTTGCCGAAGGCGGTGAGGAATTCGGCGGAAAGACTTTCCACCGAAATCAGGACGACGTTGAGATGCTTCTCGGGGCTGTGACCGACGACATCGCGCTCGACCGCCAACGGTGCCTGATCGGGGAAGTGCTGCGAGCCGAGGCGCTCGAATTCCGACCGCAGTACCTGGTCAATCTTTGTCGCCGGCAGGATCTTGTAGAACTGCGCGTAGTCGATCTCGTTGGTGCGGAACGCATGCCAGAACTCGTAGTGGCCGTTACCCGCCAGTTGCGTTGCTTGTGCCTGGTCGCTGTATTCCTTGTCGCGGGCATCAACGGCGAAGAAGGAAATTGCCGGCAACAGCAGGAACACCAGCAAGCGCCCGAAGCGGCCGCGCCAAGGCATGCCGGCTGGTTCGGCAGCGCGCTTGATGCCGCGCCAGCTCAGCGCGAGCGCGCCGAGGGTGACAACACCGACGCCTGCGAACAGTGGCCGCAGGTCGTACGACTCGCGGATGTTGCCGATTACTTCGCGCGTGTAAATCAGATAGTCGACGGCGATGAAGTTGAAACGCGAGGCGAACTCGTTCCAGAATACGAATTCCGACACGGCGACGAAGGCCCAAAGCGCGAAAGTCAGTCCTGACGACACGCCAAGCGTGGCCAGCAATGCCTTGCGCGAGCGCGGGCCGTCCGGCCAGAGCGCGGCAATCAGCGCGAACGGCGGCAGCCACCAGCAGGCGGCAGCGACGTCGAAAACAAGACCGATGGCCATGATTGGCAGGAGATGGGCGGGCGACAGCAGCGCCGCATCGCCGTTGAAAGCCAGCAGGCCGAGCCGCACCAGCGCGTTAAGAACGAGGTAGGCAACCAGCATCAAGCCAACCAGCCGGAAGCGACCGGCGAACAGGCGCGCGAGGATGTTCAAGTGCGCGTGCTTTCCGTCAATGGGTGTCGTCAGCCAGCAACATGAGGCGCGCCAGTTCGGCTGCCGAGTGGATGCCCAGCTTTTCCATCAGGTGGAGGCGATGAACCTGGACGGTCCGTTCGCTGATGTCGAGGCGGAAACCGATGGTTTTGTTGGGCAGCCCCTCGGCCAGCAGTTTGGCGACGTCGAGCTCGCGCGGCGAAAGTTTGTCGAGGCGCGTTGCCAACGCTTGTCGCGCCTGGCTTTCGTCGCGTGAGGCGAGATCGAGCCTGACTGCCTGCGCCACGGCGTCGAGCAGAACCTGATCCTTGAATGGTTTCTCGATGAAGTCGGTGGCGCCAAATTTCATCGCCTGTACCGCCATCGAGACGTCACCGTGGCCGGTGAGGAAGATGACCGGCAGATGAATGTTGCGTGCCTTGAGCAGTCGTTGCAGTTCCAGGCCGCTCATCAGCGGCATCCGGATGTCGAGGATCAGGCAGCCCGGTGGCGCCGGCGTTTGCCAGGCTGCCAGGAATGCTTCGGCGGAATCGTGCATGGCGACGTGCCAGCCGGCCGACTCCAGCAGGAAGGCCAGCGCGCGGCGCAATGAGGCGTCGTCGTCGACGACGTGGATCAGGTGCTGTTCAGACGTGGCGGTCATGGCTGGGTGTCGGGTAGCGTGAATCGGAAGACGAGGCCGGGTGGCGGATCGCGCGGCTCGGCGCGCAGATGACCGCCATGCGCCTCGACGATGCTCTGGCAGATGGCGAGGCCAAGGCCGAGGCCGTCCGGCTTGGTGGTGAAGAAGGGCTCGAAGAGATGACTCAGTATCTCGGTCGAAACCCCCGGGCCGCGGTCGGCCACCTTGATCGAGAGGGCGCCGTCGTAACGATCGAGCACGACGCCGATCACGCGTCGTTCGAGCGGCAACTCGCTGCTGGCATCGGCGGCGTTCTTCAGCAGGTTGAGCAGCACCTGCTGCACCTGGAGGTGGTCGGCCTCGACGG
>PMIH01000230.1 GCA_003158255.1 Rhodocyclaceae bacterium | reverse complement strand
CTGTTGATCGTTCGATCCTGAGGTGGCAGGTCGGAATAGTGGACCTTGCCGCTGGCATCCTTCCATGTATAGACCTGCGCAACGGCGGCAATCGGCAGAACAAGCAGAGCAATAGAGGCAGCAAGACGCATGGGAACTCCTTTTTCGTTGCGCCGGCGAGGTTTGCGGGTAGCGGCCCGGCCCGCGTATAATACGTTTTTGGAAGCGAGGATAAAAGCATGCGACTGATCCAGAAGGCGCTGACGTTCGATGACGTCCTCCTGGTCCCCGCCCACTCGACGATCCTGCCCCGGGATGTCAGTCTGGCGACCCAATTGACCCGCAACATCCGTCTCAACATGCCGCTCGTGTCCGCTGCCATGGACACCGTCACGGAAGCTCGCCTGGCCATCGCGCTGGCTCAGGAAGGCGGCATCGGCATCATCCACAAGAACCTCAACCCCAAAGCCCAGGCTGCGGAAGTCGCGAAGGTCAAGCGCTTCGAAGCGGGTGTGCTCAAGGATCCGATCACGGTTCCGCCGACCATGACAGTGCGGGAGGTGATGGCGGTAACCCGCGCCCACAAGATTTCCGGACTGCCTGTGGTCGACAATGGCAAGGTGGTCGGCATTGTCACCAACCGCGATCTGCGTTTCGAAACGCGGCTGGATGAGGTCGTCGGCAATATCATGACGCCGCGCGACCGGCTGGTGACCGTCAAGGAAGGCGCATCGACCGACGAGGCCAAGGCGCTGATGCACAAGCATCGTCTGGAACGCGTGCTGGTCATCAATGAAGCCTTTGAGCTGCGTGGCCTGATGACCGTCAAGGACATCTTGAAAGCCACCGAGTATCCGAGCGCGGCCAAGGACAGCCATGGCCGCCTGCTTGTCGGTGCCGCTGTCGGTACCGGTGAAGGCACCGAGGAGCGCGCGGCACTGCTGGCCGAGGCCGGCGTCGATGTGCTGGTCGTCGACACGGCCCACGGCCATTCGCAAGGCGTTCTATTGCGCGTGCAGTGGGTGAAGAAGAATTTCCCGCAGGTGCAGGTAATTGGCGGCAACATTGCCACCGGCTCGGCCGCGAAGGCGCTGGTCGATCACGGCGCCGACGGCGTCAAGGTCGGCATCGGCCCCGGTTCCATCTGCACGACGCGGATCGTCGCGGGCGTTGGCGTACCGCAGATTTCGGCAGTCGATAACGTCGCCACGGCGCTCGCCGGCACCGGCGTGCCACTCATTGCCGACGGCGGCATTCGCTATTCTGGCGATATCTCCAAGGCCATCGCGGCTGGCGCCAACGCGGTTATGCTTGGCGGGCTGTTCGCCGGCACTGAGGAAGCGCCCGGTGAAACTGTCCTGTATCAAGGCCGTTCGTACAAGTCCTATCGCGGCATGGGCAGCCTGGCCGCAATGAAGGACGGCGCGGCGGACCGCTACTTCCAGGAGTCCGACGCCAATGTCGAGAAGCTCGTCCCGGAAGGCATCGAGGGCCGAGTGGCTTACAAAGGCCCGGTGTCGGCGGTGATCCATCAGTTGATGGGTGGCTTGCGTTCGTCCATGGGCTACGTTGGCTGCAAGACGATCGATGAGATGCGCGCCAAGGCGGAGTTTGTCGAAATCACTTCGGCCGGTATCCGCGAGTCGCATGTCCATGACGTGCAAATCACCAAGGAAGCGCCGAATTACCACGTCGAGTAAGACTCCGCTTAACCCGACGGGCGGCTCAGGCCGCCCGTCTTGCATTTGAGGCAGGCCATGGCCCACCAGAAGATACTCATCCTCGATTTCGGTTCCCAGTACACCCAGTTGATCGCCCGCCGCGTGCGCGAGCAGCAGGTCTATTGCGAACTGCATCCAAATGACATTTCGGAAGAGTTCATCCGGGAGTTCAATCCGCAGGGGATCATCCTCTCCGGTGGTCCGAATTCGGTCTATGAGGACGAAACACCGCGCGCGCCGGATATCGTCTTCAAGCTTGGTGTGCCGGTGCTGGGCATCTGCTACGGCATGCAGACTATGGCTGCGCAACTGGGAGGCAAGGTGGAAGGCGCGAAGAAGCGCGAATTCGGCTACGCCGAAATCCGGGCACGCGGGCATTCGGCGTTGCTCGAAGAAATTCAGGACAACATCAACGCCGAGGGGCATGGTCTGCTCGACGTCTGGATGTCGCACGGCGACAAGGTGACGGAACTGCCGGCAGGCTTCGGCATCATCGCCTCGAACGAATCGACGCCCATCGCCGGCATGGCCGACGAGACGCGCCGCTTTTATGGCGTGCAGTTCCACCCGGAAGTGACGCATACACTCAAGGGCCGCGAACTGCTTGCCCGCTTCGTGCGCGACATCTGCGGCCTCAAAGGCGACTGGAACATGCCTGATTACGTCGCCGAGGCTATCGCCAAAGTGCGCGCGCAGGTCGGCAAGGAGGAAGTGATCCTCGGTTTGTCCGGTGGCGTCGATTCCTCGGTGGTGGCGGCACTGCTGCATCGCGCCATCGGCGACCAACTGACCTGCGTGTTCGTGGATAACGGCTTGCTACGCTTGAACGAAGGCGAGCAGGTGATGAAAACCTTCGCCCGTAACCTCGGCGTCAAGGTCATTCACGTCGATGCTACCGAACAGTTCATGTCTGGCCTGACCGGTGTTTCCGACCCCGAACAGAAGCGGAAAATTATCGGGCGCGAGTTTGTCGAAGTGTTCCAGGCCGAAGCCAAGAAATTGCCCAAGGCGAAATGGCTAGCGCAGGGCACCATCTATCCGGACGTGATCGAGTCCGCGGGTGCCAAGACCAAGAAGGCGCATACGATCAAGAGCCACCACAACGTCGGCGGCCTGCCGGAATCGCTGCACCTGAAGCTGCTGGAACCGTTGCGCGAACTATTCAAGGACGAAGTGCGCGAACTGGGCATTGCGCTCGGCCTGCCGCACGAGATGGTCTATCGCCACCCGTTCCCCGGTCCGGGCCTGGGCGTGCGTATCCTCGGCGAGGTGAAGCGCGACTACGCCGAACTGCTGCGCAGGGCCGACGCCATCTTCATCGACGAACTGCGCGCTGCCGACTGGTACGACAAGACGTCGCAGGCCTTCGCCGTCTTCCTGCCGGTCAAGAGCGTGGGTGTCATGGGCGACGGCCGCACCTACGAATACGTCGTTGCCCTGCGCGCCGTCGAAACGCAGGACTTCATGACCGCGCGCTGGGCTCAGTTGCCCTACGAATTGCTGGGCAAAGTCTCGAACCGGATCATCAACGAAGTGCGCGGCATCAACCGCGTGGTCTTCGACATCTCGGGCAAACCGCCAGCGACAATCGAGTGGGAGTGAATGGCATGTGAAGCGGCAAGAATTTATTCAGTACTATCAGGGACTTGTTGGTGTTGGAGGATGACTACGGCCACATTGTCAATTGCGCAGATTTTCAGCGGTAAGCAATTGATGTCGAAAGACTTCGCACTTGTCGCCGTATCGGCGGTTCGTGCATGCAGCGCGAAGATTTGACGGTAAACCTGACGGTAGATTTGTCCTTAAAATCTCGGCGTTTGTATTTACCGTCGTATCCGTGTGGCTTCAGACGGTAAGACCAATTTACTGCGCAGTAAATATCGATGTTTTTCGCTCAATTCGTCCCTCAAGGAGATACGAACTGCACGACAAATAGGATGTCAGGCGGAAAATTCATTCCGGCATTCGCAATCTATCGTCCGGGACAATGATTGCCGGGTACTGAGTCCATGATTGAGCGCGACCCGTTGTTGGAGTTGAAGGCTGAAAACGCCCGCTTGACCGCTTTGCTCGAAGCGAACGGCATTCAATGGCGTGCGCGGCCGAAGAACGTACCACCGGCTTCGACGCTGGAGCCTTCACTGCTTTCCACGGGCGAGAAGGTGGCGCTATTTCGCCGGTTGTTCCGGGGGCGCACGGATGTCTACCCGATCCGCTGGGAAGGAAAGACTTCGGCCAAATCGGGTTACTCGCCGGCCTGCGCCAACGAATGGCGCACAGGTGTCTGCGAGAAGCCGCGAATTAAATGCGGAAACTGTGGCAGCCGGCTACTGATCCCGCTATCGGATGCAGTTCTGTACGACCATCTTGCCGGTAGGCACACAGTCGGCGTCTATCCTCTGCTGGAGGACGACACCTGTCATTTCCTCGCCATCGATTTCGACGAAGCCGAGTGGAAAGAAGATGCCCGGGCCTTCGTGCAATCATGTACCGAACTCGGTGTGCCGGCGGCTCTCGAGATTTCACGATCCGGCAAAGGGGCGCACGTCTGGGTGTTTTTCGCTGGCCGGGTGCCGGCGCGCGATGCCCGCCGCTTGGGTACGGCGATCATCAGCCATACCTGCTCGCGCACCCGGCAATTGAAGCTCGCGTCCTACGACCGCCTGTTTCCCAATCAGGACACGATGCCCAAGGGTGGCTTTGGCAACCTGGTCGCCTTGCCACTGCAGAAACTGCCTCGCGAGAACGGTTGCAGTGTATTCGTCGATGCGGAGTTGCGCCCGTTCGACGACCAATGGGCGTTCCTCGCTGCAATCCAAGCGATGGTGCCGCACGACATCGCCCCAACTATTCTGCGTGCTACAGGTGGAGTGCATCCATTGGATGTCACATTCATCGACGAAGAAGATATGGCGCAGCCGTGGCAGCGTTCGGTGCCGTTGGCCAAGAAGTTGTCGGGGTCTTCCATGCCTAAGTCGCTCACTATGACGCTGGCCAATCTCATTTACTTCGAGAAAGTGCAGTTGCCGCAGGCGCTGGCGAACCGCTTGATTCGCCTCGCCGCGTTCCAGAACCCGGAGTTCTACAAGGCACAGGCGATGCGACTGTCGGTCTGGGATAAGCCGCGCGTGATCGGCAGTGCCGAGAACTATCCGCAGCACATTGCCTTGCCACGCGGTTGCCTGGATGCTGCGCGGGCATTGTTGAGAGACAACGGCATCCGCTCTGAGCTGCGTGATGAGCGGTATGGTGGCGAGCCGCTGGGAGTCACCTTCGCCGGTAAGTTGCGCCCGGATCAGCAATCGGCGGTTGCGGAAATGCTGAGCCATGACGTCGGCGTGCTGTGTGCGCCAACCGCCTTCGGCAAGACGGTCGCTGCGGCAGCGATGGTTGCCAGCCGCGGCGTGAACACGCTGGTGCTGGTGCACCGCACGGAGTTGCTCAAGCAGTGGCAGGCGCGTCTGCGGGCTTTACTTTGTTTCGAAAAGGGTGTGATCGGCACGATCGGTGGCGGCAAGGCCAAGCCCACAGGGAAGATCGATATCGCGGTGATGCAGTCCCTGTCGCGGCAGGGCGAAGTAAATCCGCTGGTCGAGAACTACGGTCATGTCGTCGTGGACGAATGCCACCATGTCGGTGCGGTGTCGTTCGAGGCCATTCTGAAGCGCACCAAGGCGAAATACGTGCTCGGCCTCACCGCCACTCCGATCCGTCGCGACGGCCAGCAACCGATTATCTTCATGCAATGCGGGCCGATTCGGCACACGGCGGCAAAACCTGCCGGTGCTCCGCACGATTTGGAGGTGGCGCCGTATTCGCTGCATACGTGCATCGACCTGCCGCTCGAAGCCGGAATTCAGGATGTGTTCCGGTACCTGGCCAACGATCAGGGCCGAACAGCCGCAATTGTGAGCGAAATCGGACGCACCTTCAGCCAAGGTCGGAAGCTGCTGGTGCTGACCGAGCGTACCGACCATCTCGAAGCCATTTCGGTGGCTTTGGACGGAGAAATTCCACAACTGTTTGTTCTGCATGGCCGGATGTCACGGAAGCAGCGAGCGGCACTGATTGAGAAACTCGAGGCTCTACCATCGGAAGCGCCGCGCGTACTGCTCGCGACCGGCAGGCTGGTTGGGGAGGGGTTCGACCATCCACCACTGGATACCCTGGTGTTGGCGATGCCGGTGTCGTGGAAAGGCACTTTGCAGCAGTACGCTGGCCGGCTGCACCGGGAGCATGTCAACAAAACCGACGTGCGGATTATCGATTTCGTAGACACGGGCCACCCGGCGCTGCTGCGTATGTGGGACAAGCGCCGGCGCGGATACACGGCCATGGGGTATCGAATCGGCGAATGACTTGCCATCGATCAGAGCACATAGCCTTCACAGAAAGTGAATCGTGATGAGCGAATTCCAGTACTACGAATTCGTCGCCATCGACACGCCACTGACCCCGAAGCAGATGGCAGAACTTCGCGCGTGCTCGTCTCGCGCCAGCATTACCCCGACCAGCTTCGTCAATGATTACCAATGGGGCAATCTCAAGGGCGATCCAGTCGACTGGATGCGACGCTACTTTGATGCTCACGTCTATGTGGCCAACTGGTGTACTTGCCTTCTGTACTTGCGCGTGCCGCAAAATGTATTCAATGCCGAGCCCCTCCGGGGCTTCAAAACTCCAATCGCTTTTTCGGTGGAGCAGACGAAGACGCATTGGCTGCTTGGATGGGAGCTGAACGAGAGTGACAACTACGATCGCTTTGCCGAAGAGGATGGGCGAGGTTGGATGGGCAGGCTGGCGCCATTGCGTGACGAACTGCTGCGTGGCGACATGCGCCCGTTGTATCTCGGCTGGCTGGCCGGCGTGAGCGCTGGCGAAGTTGACGAAAAGGCCATCGAGCCCCAACCACCGCCCGGGCTCTCCCAACTGACCGCTGCCCAGCAATCGCTGGCGGAATTTCTGGAAGTCGATGAGGATCTGCTGGCCGCCGCCGAACTCTCTGACCAGCGAGGTTCAAAACCCGATAGCGAGAGCGACGCGGAACGGGATGTCTGGATCGCCGCGCTTCCCGCGGCGGAGAAAGCCGCGATGCTCAAACTGCTGTTGAGCGGGAATGCGCAGCAGACCGAGCGCAGGCTGAAATTACGTTTCCTGGCCTGGCAGCGCGAACAACAGCCGCTTGCAAAACCGGAAACGCGGCGGCGCACTGTCGCAGAACTTCATAAACTGGCGGCGTCCGCTGCCGAAGCGAGAACAAGGCAGGAAGCAGTACAGCGCAAAAAAGCTGATGCCGAACGACAGGCCAAGCGGGAAACCTACCTGCGCACATTGGCTGCCGACTTCGACTCGTGCTGGCAGGCTGCCGACAAGCGAGCCGAGCGTGGCATCGCTTCTGCCTACGACGAGGTAAAACGCGCGCTCGTCGATTTATCTGAGGCCTATGTGCTTTGCGCGACCCAAGCTGACTTCGATCGAAAATTGGTTCAATTCATGGCCCGGCATGGAAAACGCGGCGCCTTGGTTCGGCGCCTCGCCGATGCGGGTCTCTGGAAGAAATCCTAGCGACGATGAAAGCGAAAACGAAGAAGACGACGAAGTTCACCGCGAAATACCTGGATAAACTCATCGAGGAGGCGACCCCGGACGCCTACTCCGAATCGGAGCAGGGTGGCGGGTTCTTCGCCATGATCGAAGAGAACCTCTCCCTGCCATTCACGACCCAGGTGCTTGGGCAGGCAGTGACGGTGGATAGGGTCGATATCACCAGGCACGACCAAATCGTCGCTATTTGCGTGCACGGAAAATCAAGTCAAGCAATCCCGATCCTCGATCTGCCGATGCCTGATCCGCCGCCAGAGGGGGCGGAATGGATTGATGCTTACCGCCGTTGGTACGGAAATTGATGAATGCAGAAAGACTTGTTATTTTGGCGAATGTATTGATGTATTGCCACAATAATGCTCTTTATGTTTGGAATCCGGGAAATGTGGTATTATTTTGGCAATACATCAATAAAACGTCTAAAATAATTACATTATGGCAAAGACGATTGCTCCGCTGCTTCCCTCGACGACCGAACTCCTGCATCGGTTCGGCGAACGGCTGCGCCTGGCGCGATTGCGTCGGCGCTTGACCGCCAAGCAGGTGGCGGAGCGGGCGGGCATGGCGCCGATGACACTGCGCAGCTTGGAGCGGGGCGGGGCGGGCGTGACGATGGGGGCCTACCTGGCCGTCATGCAGGTGCTTGGCATTGAGAAAGACCTGGACTTGCTAGGTGCTGCGGATGTGATGGGGCGCGAGCTGCAGGACGCGCGCTTGACGGCTCGCGGCAAGCCATCGGTACGCGCAGAGCTATCGGCATCCGTGGAGCCGGTGAAGCGTAGGCAAACCACCGCTGTTGCAGATATAGCCGCGAGGGGTGTGCAGAGCATGGCGGACAAGTCCCGGTCTCGGCCCCGCAAGGGCGCCGGACGCTGGGTTGAGAAGAGCGGCTTTACCAGTGCTCAGAACTTGGTCGATTTGATCGATTCCAAGGGTGCTGCGCCGAAGAAGAGGCGTTGAGATGCCCATCGCCGTTTACGCCGATTGGGATGGATTGCCGCATCCGCTACGGCTCGGTCTGCTCCATGGTCAGCGCGGAACGGGGCGCGAAGTGTTCGAGTTCGAGTTCGATGCTGAAGCATTGACACACCCTGCGGTGGCGGGTTTTCAACTCGATCCACGCCTTGGTTTGTTCATGGGTCGTCAACATCCACCGCAGGGGCACGAGACCTTTGGCGTGTTCGCCGATGCCAGTCCGGATCGTTGGGGTCGCTTGCTCATGCAGCGGCGTCTGGAACGGGAGAAGCGGGCGGGCCAGGCACCCAAGGGTGCGCGCCTGTACGAATCCGACTACCTGTTGGGTGTGCATGACGCGTTCCGCGCAGGCGCACTTAGATTCCGGCTCAATGACGCCGGTGACTTCCTGGACAACCGTCACGACGTTGCAGCGCCGCCGTTCGTGCAACTGCGCGAGCTGGAGGCCGCCAGCCTGGCGCTGGAACGCGATGAAGACAACATGGCCGAGGCTGGCAACGACTGGCTGCGCATGTTGATCGCGCCCGGTGGTTCATTGGGTGGCGCCCGGCCCAAGGCCAGCGTCGTCGATCCAGACGGGTGCTTGTGGATCGCCAAGTTTCCCAGCGTGCGCGACGAGCATGACGTGGGCGGTTGGGAACTGGTTGTCCAGAGCTTGGCGCGGGGCTGCGGGTTGCGCGTGCCTGAAAGTCTGGCGCGCCGCTTCGCGAATCCGCATCACAGCTTTCTCGTGAAGCGCTTCGATCGAACCGCGGCCGGGCGACGCCTGCACTTCGCCTCCGCCATGACGCTGACCGGCCGCAAAGATGGCGATGACGCATCGATGGGTGCGAGCTACCTGGAGCTGGCTCGCCTACTGATTGATCACGGCGCGCAGACCGACGCCGACCTTCAGGAGTTATGGTCACGCATCGTATTCAACATGCTGGTCTCGAATACCGACGACCACCTGCGCAATCACGGCTTCCTTCTGGTGCCGGGCAAGGGGTGGCGTCTGTCCGAGGCGTTCGACATGAATCCTGTAGCCGACTCACATGGTTTGCGGCTGAACGTCAGCGAGGCCGACAACGCACAGGATATCGACCTGGCTCTTTCCGTGGCGCCATACTTCCGCATCATGGTGAAGGACGCGAACGCGATCATCGAGCGCAGCCAAGCGATCGTGCGGCAGTGGCCGAAGATCGCCAAGAGTCTGCGCATCCCGGCGCGCGAACAGCAGCGAATGGCCCCCGCGTTCCGGCTGGCGGAATGACTGTGATGACTGAGTGACGAAAGAACTTTGATTTGGATGCGATGATCGTAGTCCAGCTACGTCAACAGCGAAGAATTCAAGATGGCGTTGCCGGTTGGCGGCGAAAGTTGACGATTGATGGACTGGAGTAGTCGCCGCGCAAATCGAGTCCATCTCCCGCGCGGGCAAAAGCGCTTTATCTTATGACGGTAAGAGTGACGGTAAAGTGCGATGACCATAACAACGAAATCCAGTTTTCATGCGGATTACCGAGCCTCGGAAACAATCGAGTGGGAATAATCCCCACTCGAAAGTCAGTCGTCGTGGTACGCCAAGCTGAAGGGTCGGCTAGCGGTAGCCGGGCTCTTTGGCGTTGTGGATGATCCAGGTCAGATAAAACTCGCCGGATCCACCCCAGCCAGCTTGGTTGGAGAAGATCAGCCGGCCTTGCCCCTGATAGACAGCCTCGTAACGAACCTTGTCGCTGCCGTGATAGAAGGGAATGAATGCCTTCCCGGTCATATGACTGCCTTGCTCGGTCGGTTGGCCAAGCAGGTCAATGACCTGCTGCAGCGGCATACCAATCCGAAGTCTGACAAATCGACTGTTGGCCGCCGGAATGCCCGAGATTTCACCTTCCCAATCGTTGACTCCCTTGACCATCGTGCCCTGGCCGGATTCCGCCTTGGTCGAATCGGTCACCGGCTTGTTCTTGGAGAGATCGTAACCGCCGGTTGCAGTTGGCGCGGCGGCAACGGCAGTCGGGGGAGGCGGCGGCGGTGGAGGTGTCGCGGCGGCTTCGGACGCCGGCACGCAATCGACCGGCTCGCTCGTCTTGGCGGCCTTGCCCTTCTTCTTCTTGCTGGTCTTTTTAGCCGGCTCGTCCTTGCAAATCGGCTTCTGGGCTGCCGCTGGAGCGGGTTGTGCTGCCGGAGCCGGCGCCTCGGTACTCTGAGCTTTCGTTTCGCTTTGCTGCGTATTTGAATCGGCCGGCTTGGTCTCGTTGGTCTTGCAGCCGGAAAGCAGCAAACCGCCAGCGAGGAGGGAAGCCAGAATGGCTTTGGGTATGCGGTGTGAGGAGTCCATGATGATGGTCGATATCTGGAGTTGATTGACTGGGGACTCACATGCTAATCGCTTCGGCAATTTGCTGCCAGATACGTATGAGGATTGATCCTGCTTTTTTTGATCAGAAGCAACACCCGAGACGATGGGTTTCTGCTATCGTTTTTGGATAATTCACATAACCTGAGGGAGTTCGTCATGGTCAAGCAGTACGTGTTTTCCTTCGAGGAAGGCGACGGCAAGAACAAGATGCTTCTGGGCGGCAAAGGTGCCAACCTTTGCGAGATGACTCAGATCGGTCTTGCGGTGCCGCCAGGCTTCACGGTCACTACCGAAGCATGCCTTGCCTACCTCGACAAGGGCAACCTGCCGGACGGAATCTGGGACACCATCAAGCAGTACATGACGGATCTGGAGAAAAAGACCGCGAAAGGCTTCGGCTCCACCGAGAATCCCCTTCTGGTCTCGGTTCGCTCCGGTTCGGCGATGTCGATGCCAGGCATGATGGACACCATCCTCAACCTCGGCCTCAACAGCGAGTCGATCAAGGGCCTCATCAAGCAGACCAAGAACGAGCGCTTCGCCTGGGACGCCTATCGTCGCTTCATTCAGCTCTTTGGCAAGATCGCCCTCGGCATTGGCGACGAGCACTTCGATGCCAAGATGGCCGATGTCAAGGGCAAGTACGGTGCCAAGCAGGACGTTGACCTCAAGGCTGAGCATCTCCGGGAACTGGCCGAGGCGTTTCTCGCCATCGTCAATAGCCATTCCGGCAAGCCCTTCCCGCAGGACCCGTACGAACAGCTGGAGATCGCGGTCAAGGCGGTGTTCCGCTCGTGGAACGGCAAGCGCGCCATCGACTACCGCAAACAGTTCAAAATCACGTCGGCCATGGCGAGTGGTACGGCGGTGAATATTTGCACCATGGTCTTCGGCAACATGGGCAACGACTCCGGTACCGGCGTCGGCTTCACGCGTAACCCGGGCACGGGCGAGAACCAGATCTACGGCGAATACCTGGTCAACGCCCAGGGCGAGGATGTCGTGGCCGGCATCCGCACGCCAAGACCGATTGCCGATATGGCCTCGGAAATGCCCGAGATCTATTCGCAGTTGATGGAACTGCACAACCGGCTCGAATCTCACTACAAGGAAGTCCAGGACTTCGAATTTACGATCGAGAAGGGCACGCTCTACTGCCTGCAAACCCGTAACGGCAAGATGAACGCGCGTGCCATGGTGCGCACCTCCGTGGAAATGGCCAACGATGGCCTGATCAGCCGCGAAAAGGCCCTGCTGCGTGTCGAACCGGCTGTGCTGGAACAACTGCTGGTGCCGCAACTGGCACCCAATTTCAAGGGCAAGAGTCTTGCCCAAGGCTTGTCGGCCTCGCCGGGCGCCGCTTCCGGGCATATCGTGTTCGATGCCGATACGGCCGAAGCGCGTGGCCGTGCCGGGGAGAAGATTATCCTGGTGCGTGAAGAGACCAAGCCGGAAGACATCCACGGCTTCTTCCAGGCACAGGGCATTCTCACCAGCCGGGGCGGCAAGACTTCCCACGCCGCGGTCGT
>PMIH01000093.1 GCA_003158255.1 Rhodocyclaceae bacterium | reverse complement strand
CATTGCGGTGGTTCACACCATCGGTGCGTTCATGATGCTGACCTTCTTCTTCGTGCATGTGTATCTGACGACGACGGGCCACACACCGCTTGCGCACATCAAGACCATGATCACGGGCTGGGAAGAGGAAGAGCAACACTGAGCTTGGCGTACCGCCACGGCTGACTTTAGTGGCAGTCAGCCGTGGCAGCCGCAACCCTCGTGAGCTTCATGGTCATCGGGTTGCGGCAGCTTCAGCGTGCCGGCCAGCATATCGCGCACGGCGGTTTCCGGATCGGTTTCCCCGGTTGCGATCACCCGCACGCCATGCTGCGCCAGCCGCTGCTTGAAGCCTTCGCCGGCGCCGCCGGTGATCAGCACATCCATGTCGTAGAGCGGATGCGCGGTCCGGTCGTCGAAACCGTGGATGGCCATCTCCTTGGGCAGATCAAGGCGATCGACCAAGTTGATCGACGTCGATTCGTCAACGTTGAACACCAGAAAACGCCTGGCATGACCGGCGTGGCCGGTGACTTCGCGGAAATTCTGACTGGTGACGGCGATGCGCATGGGGTGGTTCTCCTGGTTGTATTTCCTCGCTGTCGACATACACTCAAGACTCGTGCCACTTTGTCGCGGGGCGTCGGCATGCTTCTTGTAAGTGGTGGGGCGTGCATACGAAAGTCAGTCGTGGTGGCACGCCGATAAGGAGAGCATTTTGCGCTGGCTCCGTTGGAGCACCCCATCCGCCCGCCGCGAGCGACCGGGGCTGCTATGGCGCGAGATCGGCATCGTGCTGTTGGTCAAAGGCGCGTTGCTCTACGGCCTCTGGCTGGCGTTCTTCAGTGAGCCGGCGGTGCCGAGAATGAGCGAAGGCCTGGACCCCGGCCGTGTCGCCGCGGCGCTGGTCGCTTCGCCTCCTTCCCCATGATCCCGAAGGGAATCGTGTCATGATCACCCAAGAAGTCGTCGACCTCTCGCGGTTGCAATTCGCCGCCACCGCCCTCTACCACTTCCTGTTCGTGCCGCTGACCCTGGGACTGTCGTTCCTGCTCGCCATCATGGAAACCGTTTTCGTCATGACGGGACGTGAGATCTACCGCGACATGGTGAAGTTCTGGGGCAAGCTATTCGGCATCAACTTCGCGCTTGGCGTCACCACCGGCATCACCATGGAGTTCCAGTTCGGCACCAACTGGGCCTACTACTCCCACTACGTTGGCGACATCTTCGGCGCGCCGCTCGCCATCGAGGGCCTGATGGCCTTCTTCCTCGAATCGACCTTCATCGGCCTGTTCTTCTTCGGCTGGGACAAACTGTCGAAGCGGCAGCATCTGACCATCACCTATCTCACCGCGATCGGCTCCAATCTCTCGGCGGTGTGGATCCTGATCGCCAACGGCTGGATGCAGAATCCGGTTGGCGCCGAGTTCAGTTACGTGACCATGCGCATGGAGCTGACGTCGTTCTGGGACGTGGTATTCAACCCGGCCGCGCAAGCCAAGTTTGTCCATACCGTTTCCGCCGGCTACGTCACCGGCTCCATGTTCGTCCTCGGCATCTCGTCTTGGTACCTGCTGAAAAACAGGCACGTCGAATTCGCCAAGCGCTCGTTCCGTATTGCCGCGGCGTTCGGTTTTGCCGCCGCCTGCTCGGTTATCGTCCTCGGGGACGAATCCGGTTACGCCGTCACCGAACATCAAAAGACCAAACTCGCGGCGCTCGAAGGCATGTGGAAAACGGAAGCCGCGCCAGCATCGTTCACGCTGTTCGCCATTCCCGACGATGACAAGCGCGAAAACCACGCCGAAGTGAAGATTCCCTACGCCCTTGGCCTCATCGCCACGCGCTCCACCGACAAAGTGCTGCCGGGCATAGACCAGCTCGAAGCGCAGGCGGCCGAGCGTATCGGGCGCGGCATCGTTGCCGTGAAGGCACTCGAACGGCTGCGCAAGGATGGCAGCGATACCGAGGCGCGTGCAGCTTTCGAAACGCACAAGTCCGATCTTGGCTTCGGCTTGCTGCTCCGGAAATATTCTGCCGATGTCGCGGCCGCCACGCCGCAGATGATCGCGCAGGCGGCGCGCGATTCGATCCCGAAGGTGGCGCCGATGTTCTGGACTTTCCGCGTCATGGTCGCGCTCGGCTTCTCATTCCTGCTGCTGTTTGCGCTCTCCTTCTGGCACTCCGCGAAGAATACTTTCCATGAACGACGCTGGCTGTTGCGCTGGGCCGTGTGGTGGATTCCGCTGCCCTGGCTCGCCTCCGAAATGGGCTGGTTCGTCGCCGAGTATGGACGCCAGCCATGGTCCATCTACGGCGTGTTACCGACGCACTTGTCCACGTCGACGATTTCCGCCACCAGCCTCTACGGTTCGCTTGCTGGCTTCTTGTTCTTCTACACCGGCTTGCTGATCGTCGAGATGTTCCTGATGTTCAAGTACGCCCGCCTCGGCCCGGCCAGCCTCGGCACCGGCCGCTACGAGGGCGAACCCGACTATCGACCGGCTCGCCAGGGAGCCCGCCATGTTTGATTACGAAACGCTCAAGATCATCTGGTGGCTGCTGGTCGGCATCCTGCTGCTCGGTTTCGCCATCATGGACGGCCACGACATGGGCGTCGGTACGCTGCTGCCCTTCGTGGCGAAGAACGATGTCGAACGGCGCGTTGTCATCAACACCGTCGGCCCGCACTGGGACGGCAACCAGGTCTGGTTAATCACCGCCGGCGGCGCCATCTTCGCCGCCTAGCCGCTGGTCTATGCCGCTGCATTCTCGGGCTTCTACTGGGCCATGCTGGCGGTGCTGTGGGCGCTGTTCTTGCGACCGGTGGGTTTCGACTACCGTTCCAAAGTGGCCGATCCAAGATGGCGCACCGCGTGGGACTGGGGCCTGTTCGTCGCCGGCGCCGTGCCTGCGCTGATCTTCGGCGTCGCTTTCGGCAACCTGCTGCTAGGGGTGCCTTTCCACTTCGAGGACAACTTGATGCCGGTCTACACCGGCAGCTTCTGGGCGCTGCTCAATCCCTTCGCGCTTTTGGCCGGCTTCGTCAGCCTGACCATGTTGATCTTCCATGGCGCGAATTACCTGATGATCCGCACCGACGGCGACATCTACGCCCGCGCGCGGCACGCGGCACTCATCTTTGGCACACTGATGCTCGCCGCTTTCGCCGGCGCGGGCGTCTGGGTCGTCTGCGACATTTCGGGTTATGTGATCACGTCGGTGGTCGATCCGTCCGCGCTGCCCAACCCACTGGCAAAGACCGTCATGCAGATCTCCGGAGCGTGGCTGGGCAATTATCACAAACTGCCGTTGCTCTGGCTCGTGCCCGGCGCAGCCTTCGGCGGCGGTGCGCTGGCGCTGCTTTTCGCCTGGAAGCACAAGCCGACCGCCGCGTTCGTCGGTAGCGCCATCGCCGAGCTCGGTGTGATCGGAACGGCGGCCGTGGCGATGTTTCCGTTCATCATGCCTTCGTCAAGCGATCCGCGATCGTCGCTTACCGTCTGGGATAGCGTCTCCAGCCGGCTTACGCTCGAAATCATGTTCTGGGCGGCGCTGATCTTTACGCCCATCGTCATCGCCTACACCAGCTGGGCCTACAAGGTGATGTCGGGCAAGATCACGACCGATTACATCAAGGCCCACGACCGTTCTGCCTACTGAAGGGAGTGCAGCATGTGGTACTTCACCTGGGTTCTGGGTTTGACCATGGCCATATTTTTTGCCGTGCTCAATGCCATCTGGCATGAATCCGAACCGGAAGAGGATCGCAAAGACCGCACATGAGATAGGGGCTAGCCACCCGTTTCGTCGGCACGCCAGCTTGATCTGGAAGCATTCGGTCGTAATATAAGCAGACAGTAATTCTCTTATAACAAGACCGATCATCCTTCCCCAGGAACCCGACATGAGCGACGCTCCTTCGCGCCTGAAGAACTTTCCGATTTCATGGTTCGCCATGATCATGGGCATGGCCGGCTTCACCATTGCGTGGAGCCGTGCCGAACACGTCTTCGGACTCGGCTTTGCGCTGAGTCCCATCCTGCTGCCGATTACCGCCGCGCTGTTTGTCCTGCTGGCGACGATCTACCTGGCCAAGATCATCAAGTATCCGCAGGAGGTTCTCGGCGAGATCCACCATCCGGTCAAGGTCGCGTTCGTGCCGACCGTCTCGATCGCGCTGATCCTGCTCTCCGTCGCCTTCCTGCACGACTGTCCGGATCTGTCGTTCTGGTTGTGGGCGGTGGGCGCCACGCTGCACCTGCTGGCGACGCTCTACGTGATGTCATCGTGGATACATCACAGCAAGTACGAAATTGCGCACCTGAACCCGGCCTGGTTCATCCCTGTCGTCGGCAACATTCTGGTGCCGATCGCCGGCATTCATCACGCCTCGCCAGAGATTTCCTGGTTCTTCTACAGCGTCGGCATCTTCTTCTGGCCGGTGCTGACGGCCATCATCTTCTATCGACTGATATTCCACGGCAGCCTGCCAGATCGCCTGATGCCGACGCTGTTCATCTTCATCGCGCCGCCGGCCGTGGGTTTCATTTCCTACTACAACCTGATCGGCGGCATCGACGCCTTCGCGCGCATCCTCTACGGCATCGCGCTGTTCTTCACGCTGCTGCTGTTCGCGCAGGTGCGGCTATTCGCGCGGCTGAAGTTCTTCCTGTCGTGGTGGGCCTATTCGTTTCCGCTTGCGGCCATCACCATCGCCACGCTGATCATGTTCAAGGACACCGGGCAGGCGATCTACTCATCGCTGGCGATGGGCCTGCTGGTGATCCTGACACTGGTTATTGCCATGTTGCTGACGCGTACCGCGCTGGCCGTGGCGCGGCGCGAGATCTGCGTCGAAGGTCACTAAACGGCGGCAGGTATCGCCTTACTTGGCTGCGGGATTGCGCGCCGGCTTCTTGGCGGCAGGCGCCTTCGTCGCAGTCGGCGTACCACCACGACTGACTTTCGCGGCCGCTTTGGGTTCGTCGGGCTTTGCGGCATCCGGCTTTGCCGTGGCAGCCTTGGGAGTTTTCGCCGGCCGTGGCTCGAACTCGAAGCCGACCTTGCCGTCGGCGCCACGGGTGAGATAGGCCGAGAATTTCTTTTTCGTGCGGTTGGAAACGAAGCCCTTCAACAGGCTGGTCTTGCCGGTTTCAAGCAGCTTGCTCATCTCGGCACGCGCGACTTCCTGCTGGAGGATGATTTTGCCCGAGCGGAAGTCGCAGGACTTCGCCGCGCCGACTGCCTTTTCGCACACGTAGGCCATGCCGTGCTCGAACACGCGGGCCTGGCACTTCGGGCAGGCGCCCAGCGGCTCCTGGCCCGAGAAATCGACTGCCTCGCCCTCGCCTTCACCGTCGCCGTTACCGAAATCGAACTCCGGCATCTGCTCGTCGTTCAGCTTGATCATGGCCGCGAACGGGCGGCCCATCTTGCTGCGGAAGCCCTGTACCGGACCGATGACGCGCTTGGTCAGCAACTCCTCGATCTCTTCCGGTTCCCACTGGCGGCTCGCCACGACCTTCCATAACTTGTAGTCGCATTTCTCGCACTCGAAGCGCTTGTAGGTCTCGCGGATCGTGCCACCGCAGCGCGGGCAGGGCGCCTTCAGGCTGCCGAAGGTGCCCTCGGGCAAATCGCCCTTCTTGATCCGATCCACCATCACCTGCGTCTGCTCGACGATGTGGCCCATGAACTCGTCGCGCTTCAGGCGCCCGTGTTCCATTTCCTTGAGCTTCCACTCCCACATGCCCGTCAGTTCCGGCGAGCGGATTTCGTCGACGCCGAGTTTCTCCAAGGCGAACAGCAGGGAAAACGCCTTGGCCGTCGGCTGTAGCTCGCGGCCGTTACGGTGCAGGTACTCTTCGAAGATCAGGCCTTCGATGGTCGCCGCGCGCGTCGCCGGCGTGCCCAAGCCGCGCTCTGACATCGCCTCGCGCAACTCCTCGTCCTCGACCAGCTTGCCAGCGCCTTCCATGGCGGAGAGCAGCGTCGCTTCGTTGAAGCGTGCGGGCGGTTGCGTTGCCTTGCTCTTCACCTCGATGTCGTTGGCCCAGACGCGTTCCTTCGGCTCCAGCGGCGGCAGGTTGGGATTTTCGTCCTCCTCCTGTGCTTCCTTGCCGTAGATGGCGAGCCAGCCGGCCGCGAGCAGCACCTTGCCCTCGGTCTTGAAGGCGTCCTTTTCAACACGGGTGATACGCGTGGTGACGCTGTATTCGGCGGCGGGGAAGAAGATCGCCAGGAAGCGCTTGGTCACCAGGTCGTAGATCTTCTGCTCCGCTTCCGACAGGTGCTTTGGTTCCGCGCCGGTGGGGATGATGGCGAAGTGATCCGAGATCTTGGCGTTGTTGAAGATGCGCTTGTTCGGATGCACCCAGCCATTCTTGGTGATCTCGGCGGCAAAGGCGGCGTAGGGGGTGCCGGCCAGATTCGTCAGCGTTTCCTTGACCGTGGGCAGATAATCCTCGGGCAGGTGACGCGAGTCGGTCCGCGGGTAGGTCAGCGCCTTGTGCTTCTCGTACAGGGCTTGCGCAATCGAAAGCGTCGTCTTGGCCGAAAAGCCGAAGCGGCCGTTGGCCTCGCGCTGCAAGGAAGTCAGGTCGAATAGCAGCGGCGACAACTCGGTTTTCGGTTTCGATTCTTCTTCGACGACACCGTGTTTGCCCAGGCACCGGGTGCGGATCGCATCGGCCTTTGCCTTCTCCCAGAGCCGTTCCGCCTTCGCGTGTTCGTCGTCCGACTTCTTGAACTTCTCGTCGAACCAGCGGCCGCGATAAGTGCCGGCCACGGCCTTGAATTCGCCCTCGACCTCCCAGTAATCGCGGGAGACGAATTCCTTGATGCGGCGTTCGCGTTCGACCAGGATGGCGAGCGTCGGCGTTTGCACGCGGCCCACGGTGGTCTTGTAAAAGCCGCCCTCCTGCGAATTGAAGGCGGTCATCGCCCGCGTGCCGTTGATGCCGATCAGCCAGTCGGCTTCCGAGCGGCAGCGCGCGGCATCGGCCAGCGGCAGCATTTCCGCGTCCGAGCGCAGGTGCGCGAA
>PMIH01000271.1 GCA_003158255.1 Rhodocyclaceae bacterium | reverse complement strand
TGTCCAGAACGAATGGACGCTGGTCTGCCTCGCGTGGAATTTGAAGCGCATGGCCGTATTGCGTCCACAGTAGGGCAATAGAACAAGGGCATCACGTTTCCATGGCAAAACGACCTGATTTCAGCCTGAAACGCGCCGATTCGTTCCGGATCGCGGAATCACCCCGCCGGCCAGATTCAAGTCCGACAGGCTGCTAGGCGCTTGTTTTCGGCAAGGTGAACTGAGAACAGCCGCGGTAGCGACTTGCCGCGCGTGCGTATCGCCCGCGACGTGCCGTACCGCGACGGCTGACTTTCGGGGAAGGGATCGAGGATGGATATTTGCGGCTCGTGGGGTGGTGGCCTTTACGTCGGTACGCGATGGTCACTTGCCGCGCAGATGAGCTTTTTCCAACGACAGCTTCGTGCCCTCAAGAGCCATTCGTCGCATCGGTGCTCCAACGGCTGGTTTCCGAGTGGAGCCGTCGTACAGCGCGGGTGCTGACTGAGTCCTCCTCGGCCAGAACGGTCAATCGGCTGATGCGCCGACTTCGTCCGCAGCTCGCTACCTACCGGCCATTGGGCTGTGATCTACACGGATCGGCCGCTTACCGAACGGACGTAACGAACCGTACCGCCACGACAGACTTTGGGTCGACCCTGGCGGGTAGAGTGAAACTACATGCCAAGAAACGCTCTGGCCAGGAAAGCCGCCATTTGCTCTCTGGTCACAGCCTGGGTTGGGCAGTAGGTCGTCGCTCCGCAGCCAGTAGTAATATTCAATTCCTTCATCCGCTTGATGTGGCCGCAGAAGCCATTGCTCGTCGGCACATCGATGAATGGTGACGTGCTGCCACAGTAACCGGCCACCGGATTGCCTTCCGCGGCTCGGATGATGAACGCCGCCATCTGCTGACGATCCACGTTCTGGCTCGGACAGTAATTGCCGTTGCCGCAGCCCGTCGTGATTCCTAGAGCAGACATCCGCTGGATGTACGTGCAGAAGCTGTTTGTCGTGGGTACGTCTGCGAATGGCGCCGATCCACAAGTATTCGAGGGCTCTCCTTCTTTCGCTCGAACAACGAACGCTGCCATCTGCTCGCGAGTTACGTTCTGGGACGGACAGTAAAGGTTGGCGCCACAACCTGTGGTGATACCTGCTGCGTAGATGCCGTTGACGTACAGCGTAGCCCAATTGCTGGGCGCATCTGCGAACGAGGGCGTCGAGCCAACGGTGGCAGAGTACTCGAACTGGATGTTGCTGATTTCGGCACCGGCGTTGTCGGCGCCTTGTGATTTCACCACTAGGCGTAGGTTTTGCTCCCCGGCGGTGAACGCAGGAATATCAATCCAGCCGCTATGGTGGACGGTCGTGTCACCAGCCTCTTGGACAGTAACAAAGATCAACTTATCGTCTTGGGCAAATATCCGTGACGGTACCATCGCCATAACTTAAGTAGACCGAATCTGGATTCGAGGCGCTAAATCCGGCCTGGCACGTCACGGCAAAACCTGATGTCGGGGCTAGAGCGGCTGTTAGGAGCAACCCACGTACCGAAAATCTTAGTCTGGCACAGGCGAAGCTGGGCATCCGGAACCTCGATTGCAATAAATACCGCATAAGGCCACTCGTCATGGCCCCCGCACCAAACGTACCGCATGAAGTTGGCTTCTTGCGACGTCGTATGCGCCCCCGTCGGCATATGACACACTCCACGCGTAAGGTCCGTAGTAGGGAACGGCAACGCCAGACCAATATTGTGCTGGGAGCGAATTCGGGAAGTACGCTACATCAATTGCTGGGTAGGCCGCGCCCAGTATCACAATGCTCTCTAGTTCCTTTGCACTGGGCATTCGCCAATCCGCGTGACCGCAAAGCTCCAGAGTATTGACATCAGCGACAAACTTTTCCGTATCGCATCGACCAGCCTGCTTGCAGGCTCCGCCAGATACCGTTCCAGAATAGCCATCTGGACTTGCCGAGTTGTACCAAGAGTATGTCCAGTTCTTGTCGCGCAAACCACCGTCTGATGCTTTCAACTCCCACACAAGGCCCGTCACATTGTCCATCGTGCATGCCCATTGATTGGTGGCAGTTCCCAATACCGCGTTCGCCGGAAGAGGCGTGCCATTGTTTCCGATCTTTGTAAAGTCGAACCCGGCCTGCCCGTAGCCAGCCCTTGCTAGCTTGCCCTCTCCAACGGCCACATCGCGACCGTAGCCGGCATCCTGGCCGCTAGGTTCCGTGCCAAGGCACGGGCTGTTGTTCCCAGATGGATAGGCGCCACAGAACGTCACGCCGGTATCATTAAGTCCGGCCGGAGCTGCTGGTATCGCCACGGAGAGAAGAATAACCGGAACAAGCAAACTGCGCCTCATAGCGACCCTCCCGAGACTATACCGTCCGAACGTCATCTGTTTCTTGGGCCAGTCTAGACCTTGATTGCTGTATGGACAATTACACCTTAGTCATATACGAAACGCATCCAATTGCCCAAGGTACGTATATGTCCCGCGAATAGCGCATATCTGAGTCGCCCTCGGGCCGCGCCGCGGCAACTAGTCCGCTGGCGTCGAATTCTTGGAATTGACTGTCGTCTTCGTTCCCTTGTTGATTGAGGATGCCGGGAGCGCGCTGGCCTTCTTGGCCGCAGCGTTTGAAGTGCCCGAAGACGAGCTACGACTTGATAACTTCTGGTCGAGGGCGGCAAAGAACTCCTTACGCAATGCAGCCTCCTTTTCGGGATACTCGACGTTCTGTTCACCCATCGTGATATTTGACTTCTTGTCAAACTTCGCCTGATATGCCACCGTCGCGCCTTCGAGTCTGATGAAGACTTTGGCCGAGTAGTTGGCGCCAAAGATCGCGGACTTATTGGCATCCAAAGGCTTGGGCTCGGTCTTGATAGTCCCGGTTGAGGGATTTTCTTCGAAGATGTAGCCCTGATCGGTCAGTACTTGAATGGTCGCCTGACGCAGGGCATGTGCGCTGCAGCCATAGGTCTTCGAAACGGGCACTGTTTCCTGAACGCCACCTTCCGGCTTGGCCGTTCCGGTAAGTTCGCTCTTCATGTATTTGACTGATTCGCATCCAGCGAACCCCAGCGCCGCCGACACAACCAGGATGACTGAAGTGCGCTTCATCTCGTTCCCCTCGTAGAGAAAGCCAACGCGGCATAGCGTCTGCTGGGGATCGCGAACTATTCTTAGTATGGTTTCATCATGCCATGACAATGGGGGCGTATGCAATGGGTATTTTCGTGCTTGAGGTACCACAAAGTGAGCATATTGGCCATCTAGTCGCGGGTGACGGCCAAGCATTGCCCCGTTTCTTATGTCCTGTGAAGATTTCCAAAGACTTCTGCTCCTCACCTGCGCCGACGCGCACATAGCGTGAGTACGCCGATTCAGTAAACCGCTAATCAGCGGGAGTCGCAGCCCAATGGCCGGTAGGGAGCACACTGCGGACCAAGTTGGTGCATCAGCCGACTGACCGTTCAGGCCGAGTTGCACGCGTAGAGAATCAGACAGGTTTCGGCGTAGACCTGCCGTTCGAACGGCAGGTCTGGAGAGCATGCGACAGGCAGGTTGTGGCCGTGAGCTGCCAATGTGGCGTACGACCACGCCTGACTTCCCCCCTTGCCCCCCGGCAATAGCCATCGACTATTCCTCTCTTCGGAACACTCAATTGGCTTAATGGCGCTGATGCGCCTAGCATGACTCGTGTCGCAACGAATCACGAGGAGAACGCCATGAGCCGCAGGACTGTCAATCGCATCCGCTTCTTTGCCGGGGTCGGCATCGCCACTTCGGGCGGCGGTGCTGGCGGGGCATCTGGTCGGTTTGGTCGCCCTCTAACAAGGAGATGAACATGAGCAACTCAGGCAAGTGCCCCGTCATGCACGGGGGTGTCACGTCGGCGTCGATGTCGCCCCAGGACTGGTGGCCCAAGGCCCTCAATCTCGACATCCTGCATCAGCACGATACCAAGACCAATCCGCTGGGCGCGGGTTTCAACTACCGTGACGAGCTGAAGAAGCTGGACGTCGAGGCGCTGAAGCGGGACGTGAAGGCGCTGATGACGGATTCGCAGGACTGGTGGCCGGCGGACTGGGGCCACTACGGCGGCCTGATGATCCGCATGGCATGGCACTCGGCGGGTACCTACCGCATCGCCGACGGACGCGGCGGCGGCGGCACGGGCAACCAGCGCTTCGCGCCGCTCAACTCCTGGCCCGACAACGTCAACCTCGACAAGGCGCGCCGCCTGCTCTGGCCGATTAAGCGCAAGTACGGCAACAAGGTGAGCTGGGCCGACCTGATCATTCTCGCCGGCACCATGGCCTACGAGTCGATGGGCCTGAAGACCTTCGGTTTCGGCTTTGGCCGCGAGGACATCTGGCATCCTGAGAAGGACACCTATTGGGGCTCCGAGAAGCAATGGCTGGCGCCCACTGGCAGCGAGGGCAGCCGCTACTCCGGCGAGCGCGATCTGGAGAACCCGCTGGCCGCCGTGATGATGGGCCTGATCTACGTGAACCCGGAAGGGGTCGATGGCAAGCCCGACCCGCTCAAGACGGCCCGCGACGTGCGCGTTACTTTCGAGCGCATGGCGATGAACGACGAGGAGACCGTGGCGCTCACCGCCGGCGGCCACACGGTCGGCAAGGCGCACGGCAACGGCAGCGCTGCCAACCTGAGTGCCGCGCCCGAAGGTGCCGAGCTGGAGGAACAGGGTCTGGGCTGGAACAACTACAAGACCCGCGGCATCGGCGCCGACACCGTGACCAGCGGCCTCGAAGGCGCCTGGACCACGCACCCGATGAAGTGGAACACGGGCAAGGGCGGCTACTTCGACATGCTGCTCAACCACGAGTGGCAACTGAAGAAGAGCCCGGCCGGCGCGAACCAATGGGAGCCCGTCGACATCAAGGAGGAAGACAGGCCCATCGACGCCGAGAACCCGTCGGTCCGCCGCAACCCGATCATGACCGACGCCGACATGGCGATGAAGATGGACCCGGAATACCGCAAGATCTCGGAGCGCTTCCACAAGGACCCCAAGGCCCTGGAGGATGCCTTCGCCCGCGCCTGGTTCAAGCTGACTCACCGCGACATGGGCCCGAAGGCGCGCTACTTCGGTCCGGACGTGCCGAAGGAAGACCTGATCTGGCAAGACCCGGTGCCCGCAGGCCGCAAGGACTACGACGTCGCCGCCGTGAAGGCGAAGATCGCCGCAGCCGGACTATCGGTCAGCGAGGTGGTGGCGACGGCCTGGGACTCCGCACGTACCTTCCGCGGCTCGGATAAACGTGGTGGAGCGAATGGCGCGCGCATCCGCCTCGCGCCGCAGAAGGACTGGGCCGGTAACGAACCGGCGCGGCTGGCCAAGGTGCTGGCGGTCTATGAAAAGATCGCTGCCGAGACGGGGGCGAGCGTGGCCGATGTGATCGTGCTGGCCGGCAATGTCGGCGTGGAAAAGGCGGCCAAGGCGGCGGGCTTCGACGTCACGGTGCCCTTCGCGGCTGGCCGCGGCGACACGACGCGGGCAATGACCGACGTCGAATCCTTCGCTGTGCTGGAACCGCTGGCCGATGGTTTCCGCAACTGGCAGAAGCAGGACTACGTCGTCACGGCCGAGGAACTGCTGCTCGACCGCGCCCAGTTGATGCGCCTCACGGCCGCCGAGATGACGGCGCTGATCGGCGGCATGCGCGTCATTGGGACTAACTTCGGGGGCACCAACCACGGCGTATTTACCGATCGCGTGGGGGCGCTGACCAACGACTTCTTCGTGAACCTGACCGACATGGCCTATACGTGGAAGCCGGTGGGCAACAACCTCTACGAAATCCGCGACCGCAAGACCGGCGCCGTGAAATGGACGGCTACCCGCGTCGATCTGGTGTTCGGCTCGAACTCGATCCTGCGTTCGTATGCCGAGGTCTATGCCCAGGACGACAACCGGCAGAAGTTCGTCGACGACTTCGTAGCGGCGTGGAGCAAGGTGATGAACGCGGATCGCTACGACCTTGCTTGAGGTGGCGTGCCGCCACAGCTGACTTTTGCTATCGTGCGCCACAACTCCTTCGGTTCCGGAACCTACCATGAAGCTCGATCACGCAAGAATCTTCCTGGTGCTGGGCGCGGTGAGTGCGCTGACTTCGGTCGTGCTCGGTGCAGTTACCGCCCACGCGCTCTCCGGCACGCCGGTCGGCGCGCAGTCCTGGTTCCAGACGGCGCTGCAATACCACCAGTTCCATGCGCTTGGGCTGCTAGCCGTTGGCCTGATCGCTGCGCGTTCCATTTCCGGCTGGATCGTCGCGTCGGGCTGGCTGATGGCTGTCGGTATCGTCCTCTTCAGCGGCAACCTCTACCTGCGCAGCCTCGCCGATTTCCACGTCCTGCATGCCGCGACGCCGTTCGGCGGGGGCGCCTTCATGCTGGCCTGGCTGGCACTGGCGATCGGAGTCGCGCGCGACCACCGTTAACCACCGGCCATTCTTTCGATGTCCGGCCCCTTGTGGCAAGCGCATAGCAGAAGCAGCCGTGTCACTTGGTGAGGGGAGAGCGCGAGGCTATTTGTTCGGCGGCGGCAACTGGGACATGTAGTCCGCCAGCGCTTCCATGTCGGCATCGTGGTACGGCTTGATGACCTTGACCATCTCGGGATTGGAATTGCCGCGGTCGCCATCGCGAATGAAGTGCAATTCCCGCAAGAGGTAGCGGTAGTGCTGCGCCGCGACCATGGGGTAGAACTTTTCCGCGCTACCCTCGCCGTTGGTGCCGTGGCAGGTGACGCAGTCGCGGTCGTAAATCTGCTTGCCGGCCGCTACCCCGGCGCCCGGTCCCTTGCCGTTTTCGTTCGAGATCGGCAAGCCCTGGACGTAAAGGGCGATGTCCGCCACTTCGTAGGGCGTCACCTCGTGGTCATCGACGTAGGGTTCCATCTTCGGATTGTGGCGGCGTCCGGCGCGGATGTCGGTGATCTGCTTCATCAGCACCGTTGAATGCTGACCCGACAAGCGCGGATAGGCGCCGCTCGTGCGCCCGGAGGCGTCCTTGCGGTGGCAGCCCTGGCAGGCCACGAAAGCAGTTTCGCCTCGCGCCGCGTCGCCCTTGGTCTGTAGCGCCGTTGCCAGCTCGCCCTTGATTTCATTCCAGACCGGCGGGGTTTGTGCCGAAGCCGCGAGGGGCAACGAGGCGGCTACGACGACTGTAGTCAGAAACTTGTTCACGTATCTCTCCCGATTTCGCCGCATTTTACTTGCCACCTAGACCCATCAGGTACTGTGCGACCGCATTTGCTTCCTCGTCGCTGAGGCGCTTCGCGGTCACGCGCATGTAGCGGCTGGGGTCGTTGGAACGTTCGCCGGCAGCGAAATTCTTTAGTTGCTGCCTTATATATTCGGCATGTTGGCCGCCAATGCGCGGATAGATGTCGAAGCCGGCGCCCAAAGCCTGGTGGCAGCCGACGCAAGCCGGCACACCGGTCTCTTCATTGCCATCGTAAAAGATCATCTTGCCCAGGCCAAGGACGTCCTTGTCTCCCGGTGCACTCGGCATCAATTTCTGCTGGCTGAAGTAGGCCGCGAGCGGCGCGACGTCTTCCGGCTTGAGTTGAGCAACGATCGGTCCCATGACGTCGCTTTTGCGCCGCCCGGACATGAAGTCCTTCAACTGCTTGATGACGTAGGTTTCCTGCTGGCCCGCAATCTTCGGGAACATCGGGATGACGCTGTTGCCGTCCTCCGTGTGGCAGGCGACGCATACTGTGGCCGCGATGGTTTTGGCATCCTGCGCCGCGGCCGGGCCGATCACCAGCCACGCCGCCGTCCCGATTGCAGCACGGCAAAGCGCGCTTACCTGACTGTGGGCTCGATCAACATGGTTCAATTTTCGACTCCTCCGGCGCATCGCCGAACTGCACTACCCGCACGTCGGGCTGGCCGACGGCCCCGATAGGAAGGGGTTGACGGTTCGCGTGTCGCTTACTGTTGCAGAGCCGCGTCCTCAATGAGGACCTTGTACGCATAGCCGGAGCCGAAATCCCGATCGGTGTGGACGACGCCCTTCACCGTCACGACATCGCCAACCTTCGCCGGTGCCATCGTCGTAACGAGTAGATCGTTGGTATTGTCCGCGGCGGAGCCGGTACCGTCGCGAACGTGAAGCCAATTCTTGCCCATGATCCCAGAGTTGAACTTCACGACTTTGGCGTGAACCACGACCGGCTTGTCCTTCAGCTCGGCGCTCTTCGTCACGATGTCCGCAACGGTTCGTGCGTTTGCCCCTGTGGCCTTGGCGACATGAATGTCGCCGGCATCAACCACCTTGGCGGTACCCGAGTGAGCGGTGGCCAGGTCCATGCCGGTGGCGCCGGGCGCGCTGCCCGCCGTCCCAGCCAGGTTGCCGAAAATAATGGTCTGGAACGTCTGTTTCAGCGACTTGCTTTCGAAGTTACTCATGACCATCGCGTTCTCGATGGTGACTTCGGCGCCTTTCTTCACCGGTGCCTTGCCGACCGCGGCCCAGATTTCGCCATCCTTGGTCTTGAGCCGCAGGTAGGTGTAGCTCTCAACGTCCTTGACTTCGAGAACTTCGCCTTTAACGACCGCCGCAGGCCTGGAGAGCGAAGGACTTTCCCCCGCCCATGCAAAGGCGAAAGCGAGAACCATCAGGATCGCCAGCGGTGTTTTCATGGTCTTGATGCTCCTCCAGTGTGGAGCATGGAGCATAGCAGCAACGGCCATCGACGGCGAAGACGTGTCTTGTTGCCGGCGGGCAACGAGTTCTGGTCGTTGGCCGGACAAGAAAACGCCCCGGCAAGCCGAGGCGCTTTCAGGAAGTACTCGGAGACCTATTTCTTGACGAACGGTGTCGGCCGCGGCGTTGCGTCGGTCGAGGGTGGCAGCACGGGCAGCGTGAAGCTCGGCTGATCGCCCGTCAACGTCTTCAGGAAGG
This sequence comes from Rhodocyclaceae bacterium, assembly GCA_003158255.1. Taxonomy (GTDB): domain Bacteria; phylum Pseudomonadota; class Gammaproteobacteria; order Burkholderiales; family Rhodocyclaceae; genus Fen-999. The sequence continues at coordinate 2,585 of PMIH01000271.1, read as the reverse complement.
CGACGATCTTGGCGTTTTCATCCTTGGTGAACTTCTTGCCCAGTTGCAGGCGGCCCATGGTGTCGACCGCTTCGGTCAGCGTGTTGGCGGCGCCGTCGTGGAAGTAGGGGTAGGTCATTTCTACGTTGCGCAGCGTTGGCACCTTGAAGTTGAAGCGATCGGCGTCCTTGCCGGTGACGGCGCTGCGGCCTTCGGCTGGGCTGTTGGCTTTGTAGGGCTCGACCACGCCCATCTTCTGGAACGAGTTGCCGCCGACGGCCGGGCCGTTGTGGCAGGCGACGCAGCCGCTGTCCTTGAAGAGCTTGTAGCCGGCCAGTTCATCGGTGGTCAGCGCATCTTTCTTGCCGAGCAGGTATTGATCGAAGCGTGAGTTGGGCGTGACCAGCGTCTTTTCGAATTCAGCGATCGCGAGCGTGACCTGATCGATGTCGACCTTGTCCTTGCCGAATACCTGCTTGAACTCACGCACGTAGGCGGGGATGGATTCCAGTACGCCAAGTGCCAGGGTGTGGGTGAAGGCCATTTCGCCTGGGTTAGCGATCGGGCCACCCGCCTGCGCTTTCAAGTCGGCGGCGCGACCGTCCCAGAACTGGGCGAGGTTCAGGCTCGAATTGAGTACCGTGGGCGCGTTGATCGGGCCTTGCTGCCAGTGGTCGCCGATGGAGGTCGGGATGTTGTCGGTACCGCCCATGGAGAGGTTATGGCAGGAATTGCAGGAGATGAAGCCCGACTTCGACAGGCGCGGATCGAAGTAGAGCTTCTTGCCCAGTTCGACCATGCCGAGGTTGATCTGCTTGGCCGGCTGGATCGGCTGGATGGGTTCGTCGCTGGCGGCCCAGGCCAGCGGCAGGCCGACGACGAGAAGCGAGGCAGCAAGTGTACGTATCTTCATTTGGCTCTCCTTAATGTGACAGAAATCGGTGCGTCACGTACGGCAATGCGACGCAGCAAAACTATTGACACCGGAGGCGAATTTACCCCTACAATTCACAGGGCTGTTGACGTAAGTCAATGATTTAACAGTAGTTTTTTCCTATCCTGTTTATAGGTCTTTCCTATAGGTTGCCACCATGAAGCTCTCTGCATTGCGTTACCTCGTAGCTTTTGCTGATGAAGGTTCGTTCAGCCGTGCGGCTGAACGCTGCCACGTCAGCCAGCCGACGCTCAGCGTGTCCTTGCAGAATCTGGAGTCCGAACTGGACGTGATCCTGATCGAGCGCAGCAAGAGTCACGTGGCGCTCACGGATATCGGCCATCAGATCGTGGCGCAGGCACGTCGCGCCCTCGACGAGGCGCGAAGGGTCGAGCTGATCGCCCACATGGACAAGGATCCGCTGCATGGCGAGTTTCGTCTCGGTGTGATCCATACCATTGGCCCCTATCTGCTTCCCGACTTGATCAACTCCCTACGTCGGCTGGCGCCCGAACTGACGCTGTACATCGAGGAAAGCATGACCGCGCTGCTTGCGGATTTCTTGAAGTACGGCACGGTCGATGCGGCGATCGTCGCGCTGCCCTTCGACGTGCCCGGTATCGAAACGCGTGCGCTCTACGACGAAGCGTTTCGCGCCGTCGTGCCCAAAGGGCACCCCTGGGCGAAGCGCAAGACGATATTGCGCAGCGAAGTGCGCGGTGACGACGTGTTGGTGCTCAAGGCGGGTAACTGCTTCCGGGAGCAGGTGCTGGATGCCTGTCCCGATATCAGCCACGCAGAAGGGTCATTGCATCAGGGCCATTCGATCGAGACCATCCGCTGCATGGTCGCGTCCGGCTACGGGATCTCGGTGCTGCCCGAGGGTTCTCTCGCCGGCCCGTATCGATCCGAGATGGTGGTGTCGATTCCATTCAAAGAGCCGGCGCCGTCTCGCCGAGTGGCGCTCGCCTGGCGCCGCGGCTTCCCGCGGCCAAAGGTGATCCAAACGATTGTTGCCGCAGCCGCGGCAATGGAAAATCCTTCCTACCGCGTGGTCACGAGTTAGAAGAAGGGGACCGCAGCAGTCCCCGAGACCTGAGAGCGCTCCAGCCGTCGCGCTGGATCTCGGTCGGCGGACGTTCCACCGCAAGCTGAGAGCTCCCGCGGGCTAGCGTCAGGCGCCCTGCTTCTCCGCGAGTTCGCGCAGCTTGCGAAATAGTGTTCGCTCGCTCAGGCCCAGGCGCCGCGCCAGCGACGGTCGATCGCCGGGGTGGTTCTTGATGGCCCAGGCAAGATAGTCGCGCTCGCTTTCATCCAGCGTCAGCCAACGTTTCTGGGGAGCGGATTCGGGGGCCCGCAGGCTTCCCGAGTCGACTTCGTTGTCGATGTCGATGAGATGTCGAGGCTCGATCTCGTCGCCATCGGCCAGCAGGCTTGCGCGTTCCAGCAGATTTCTCAGTTCGCGGATATTGCCTTCGAATGACATCGCGGCAAGCGCTTCAATCGCTGTCGGGGTCAGGTGGAGTTTGCGCTTGGGCGCGACGCGAGACAGCAACGATTCCACCAGCAGCGGCAGGTCCTCGGGGCGCTCCCGCAACGACGGTGTGCGGACAGGAAATGTGTTGATACGGAAGTAGAGGTCGCGGCGGAAGGTTTCTGCTTTCACCATCGC